>JAPOQB010000546.1 GCA_026710965.1 Deltaproteobacteria bacterium
ACCAGGACCGGTCAGTGCATGTAGGAGCCGCCGTCCACCAGCAACGTCTGTCCGGTGATGAAGCTCGCGGCATCGGAGAGGAAGAACATGACCGCGCCGACGATGTCCTCGGGATACTGGCTGCGCGGGATGGCGCGGCTCTGGATCTGCGGCACGTCGTCCTCGTCCACCAGCCCGCCGCGGACAGCCAGCAGGCTTTCGCTACGGGTGAGGCCCGGGGCCACGGCGTTGACGCAGATGCCGTCCTTGCCGGTGCCCCGCGCCAGCACGCGTGTGAGCGCCACCACGGCACCCTTGGACACGGTGTAATGGACGTACACGGGAACGCCCTTGAACGGCACGCCAGAGGCAATGTTGACGATCTTGCCGGAGCCCTGTTCCTTCATGTAGGGATAGACCGCCCGCGACGCCAGCCACACACCCTTGACGTTCACGTCCATCACCTGGTCCCACTCCGCAACGCTGATCTCGTCGAATGGGGCGTAGCGGATGTCCGCGAAGATGCCCGCGTTGTTCACCAGGCCGTCGATGCGTCCGTAACGGCCGTGGGCCGCCGCCGCCATGCCCTTGACGCTGTCCTCGCTGGTGACGTCGGCCTTGACGAAGAACGCCTCCCCACCCTGCTCGCGTATCTCCGAAGCGCAGGGCTCCCCGTCGAGGATGTCCGAAACGACGACCTTGGCTCCGGCCTTGGCCAACTCCTGGGAGTAGACCCGGCCGATGCCGCGGGCGCCGCCGGTGACGATGACGACCTTGCCGTCAAAAGTTGGAGCCATGGATCTCCTCCCGTTCACTTCGCGTGGATATCTTCACCGGCGACGTAGCGTCCGGTTTCCAGCTCGCGCCCGAGAGCACCGGCCTCACGCAAGCGGCCCCAGGCCTGGAGCACCACGCGGTAGGGCTCGTCCCTGAACTGGAGCAGGATGTCCTCGAAATGGAGCGGACCGTCCTTGAGCCGCTCCAGTATCTTGTCCGCCAGCGTTTCCGGAGTCATGCCGCTTCCGTCACAGGTTGAGGAACCGCCGGCCGTTGACGCTCAGGATCTTCCACTTGAGCTCTTCCGAGAGATCCTCCCGCTCCAGCAACTCCCCTTTGGCCCCCTCCCGGGCCTCGGCGTGGGGCATGTCGCCTTCGAACAGCAGCCGGTCCTCGCCAACGTACTCCGCCACCTGGGGCAGAAAGAGCTCGTCCGCCTCCGGCGTGAAGTAGACGTCGCTCTGCTTGAGGGTTTCGGAAACCGGTTGCTTGACCGGCAACGGCAGGCCCAGGGCGCTGTCGGCGTGATGGTAGTGATCGATGCGTTGCACCAGGTAAGGGAGCCACTGCACGCCGATCTCCATGAAGGCGACCCTGAGACGGGGGTGCCGCTCCAGGATGCCGCCGCCCAGGAAGCTGTAGAACCCCATCATCACCGGCAGGGTGAAGCCGATGGCGCGGGAGCCCGAGACGTCGTCCATGCTGCGGGTGATACCGGGATGACTCCAGCCTGCGTGGATGGCCAGGGGCACCCCCAACCGCTCCACCTCGGCGAAGAACTCGTCGTAGTAAAGGTCGTGCAGCATGGTCTCGCCCACGGTGCCGTAGATGCCGGCCACCGAGGCGCCCAGCTTGAGGCTGTGATTGAGCTCGTCGAGGGCCAGCCGCGGGTCCCGCATGGGCAGGATGGCGCCCCATTTCATGCGGTCCGGGCGTTCCGCGCAGGCCGACGCCATCCAGGTGTTGTAGCTGCGCATGAGCGCGGCCTCGAACATGAGGTCGTCGGTCACCGGCTGGAGAAACACCGTGGAGAACACCACCTGGACATCGATGCCCACCGCGTCCATGTCCTTCAGGCGCGCCGGGATGTCGGTCATGGTCTGGGAGCCGATGGTGAACTCCTTCTGGGTGGCGAAACGCATCTCGACGGGGGTGCCGTACACCAGGTTTCCCCGGCCCATGGGTTTGGGGTAGACGGTGCCGTCGATGTACCAGAAGGCGTTGATGCCGCCCAGGCGCGGCAAGTCCTCGGCCACCACCGGAAAGGGCTTTCGATCCGCGTATTTCGAGTCGAGGTGATCCCAGGCCTCCTTGGGCTCCTCGACGTGCGAGTCCATGTCGATGACCGGCATTGCGTCCGTGCTCACTGGAACCTCCCTGTTGGTCTACGCGGGCCGGCGAGGCCCGCCCCCGGTATGCTGCCTCGGCGACCCCGACCTGGCTTCACACCACCGCCGTACATTCCCGTTCCAGCGTGCGAAGCTCGCTCCGACTCAAGGGAAAACCGAATTGTTCGTTGCGCATCCGCAGCCGCTGGGACGAGACGTTGGCGATAATGCGACGGGCGCGGTCATAGTCCTTGCGGGTCTTGACCAGCGCGGCCAGCTCGTTGGCATCGCTGTGCCTGGTCTCGTCGCGGTGGATGCGCCCAAAGATGGCGGCGATCCTCCGGTTGACGCGGTTGCCTTTCAGGTGCCGGCAGACCTCGTAGAGCGCGCCTCCGCCGCCTTCGGTCAGAGTGATGGCCGCGCGTTCCAGCATCTCGTCGCGCCGTTGAATCTCATCGCTGGTGATGCGCTCGGAGCCGTGCAGCAGTCCCGCGTAGCTCCGGGAGTAGCGGGCCCGCACCTCGGCGAGCCTGCGGTCTTCCGGCAGCCAGGTGAGATCCTTTTGCGTCAGGCGCTTGCCGATCAGTTGCTCCAGGAAGTCCATGATCAGCCTGGCGTGGCTCATCTCGTCGCCGAGCTTGTGGCAGAGCTCCTCGTAGTCGTGGCGGTCCATCTGCCGGTCGAGCTGGGGGTAGAGCTTGTCGAGGGCGCGAATCAGCGGCTGGATGGCCGAATATTCCTTGAAGGCCTGGGCCTTGAGCCAGTGGATGTGCTCCTCCGGCGTCCGCGGTGCGTTGAAATACGTCGAAACCACCTCCCGCTCGGCCTTGCCGTAACCGGCGGCCAGCCGTTCCAACGCCTCGTTGTA
>JAPOQB010000655.1 GCA_026710965.1 Deltaproteobacteria bacterium
AAACGAAACCGAGCCGTCAGCGCGCGCCGTTCTCGGTCACTGGCTGTTCGGCTACATTCACCCCTATCCGGACGGCAACGGGCGCATGGCGCGCTTTCTCATGAACGTCATGCTGGCATCGGGCGGCTACCCGTGGACCGTAATCCGCGTCGAGCACAGGGACGGTTATCTCGCGGCGCTCGAAGCGGCTAGCGTCAGAATGGACATCGAACCCTTCGCCGGCTTTGTGGCGGAGCGGGTTCGAAGGTCATTGGAATAGGGAGTCCGACATACTCCGAGTCCGGTCCGGTAGAATACAGGATTCCAGGTGCGTCGGAAGCGATCAGTCCTCGAGCCCGCCGGGTACTCGTTCCTGCGCATACTTCTCCCGCATGGCCCGCCACATCCGCTCCGGCGTCACCGGCAGCTCGCGCACGCGTACGCCGACGGCGTCTTCGATGGCGTTGCCGATGGCGGGGGCCACGGGCATGAGGCCGCCTTCGCCGAGGCCCTTGGCGCCGTAGGGGCCGGGGCCGTTGCCGTCCTCGACCATGATGGTCTCGAAGGTTTCCGGGATGTCGTGGAACGACGGCAGCCGGTAGTCGATGACGTTGGGGTTGAGCAGGTGGCCGTTGTCGTACTGCATCTCCTCCAGGAGCGAGTGGCCGATGGCGAACATCACGGCGCCCTCGTCCTGGCCCTCGCACTGGAGCGGGTGGATGGCCTTGCCCACGTCCGCGGTGGAGATGTACTTCAGCAGTTTGACCACGCCGGTCTCCGGGTCCACTTCCACCTCGGCGCCGCCCCAGCTCGTCTCCCAGAAGGTGGTAGGCGATCCCAGGACGGCCTTCTTGCTGTGGACGTCCTGGTAGGTTCCCTTGGCCAGCAGATCGCCGCCCTTGGAGCCGAACTTGCGGTTGAGCACCTCCTCGTAGCTCAGGCGTTTGCCCTTGCCCGCGCTGACGTGGCCGTTCTTGAAGGTGATCTTGTCGGCCTTGCACTTGAACAGCCTGGCCGCGGCCCGGCGCAACTGCTTTTTCAACTCGGCCGCCGCCCGCTCCACGCACAGGCCCATGATGACCATGGAGCTGCTGGCGTTGGTGGCCGCGTCGTAAGGGGTGGAGTCGGTGTCGAGCTGGGCTACGGTGACCGCCTCGTAGGGCAGGCACAGCTCCTCGGCCGCCACCTGGGCCAGGGCGGTGCGGCAACCCTGGCCGATCTCCACCGTGCCGGTGAACAGCACCGCACTGCCGTCGGAGTTGAGCTTGATGGCCGCCGACGCCACCTTGTAGGTGCCGCCGCCGTCCTTCATGCAGCAACTCAGGCCCATGCCGCGGTTCAGCGCCTGCTTCGGCTTGCCCCAGCCCAGGGCCTTGGCGGTGCGCCGCAGGCCCGCCTCGAGGTCGCAGTCCACCGGGGTGTCGCCCTTGGTGTAGGAGTCGCCCTTCTTCAGCAGGTTGCGGACCCGGAACTCCACCGGGTCGATGCCGAGCTTGCGGGCGATCATGTCCATCTGGGACTCGTAGGCCCAGGTGACCTGCAGCGTGCCGAAGCCCCGGAACGCGCCCGCGGGCACGGCGTTGGTGTAGACCGTGTAGGCGTCGACCTTGACGTTGGGGATGCGGTACGGACCCGGCGCCCGGTAGCCGGCCTTCTGGGACACCCGCGGGCCGTAGTCGGCGTAGGCCCCCGTCCCCATGTACACCTCGCACTCCCGCGCCACCAGCTTCCCGTCCCGGGTGACGCCGGTCTTGATGCGGAACCGCGCGGGGTGCCGGGTGATGGTGCGGAAGGTCTCCTCGGAGGTGTGGGTGAGCTTCACCGGCCGGCCGGCCTTCCAGGCCAGCGCCGCCGCCAGCGGCTCGTTCTTCACCGACAGCTTGCCGCCGTAGGCGCCGCCCACGTGGGGCACGATGACCCGCACCCGGTTGATGGGGATGGAGAAGAACTCGGCGATGTGGCGTTGCAGCGTGAACGGGTCCTGGGTGGAGGCCCACAGGGTCACGTGGCCGTCTTCCACCCGGGCGATGGTGATGTGGGGCTCCAGCGGGTAGTGCTGGATCTGGGGGAAGGTGAAGGTGTCCTCGAAGATCTCGTCGGCCTGCGCAAAGCCCTTTTCGACGTCGCCCCGGGCGTAGTCGTAGGCGTAACAGATGTTGGTGCCGCGGAACTCCTCGGGCACCCGGTAGGCGTGGCCGTGCAGCTCGTCGGCCTCGGCCACCACCTCGTGCACCAGCGGGGCGTCCGGCGCGATGGCGTCGGCGATGTCCGTGACCGCGGGCAGCTCCTGGTATTCCGTCTCGATGAGCGTCAGCGCCTCGGCCGCGGTCTCTTCGTCAATCGCCGCCACCGCGGCCACCGGGTCGCCGTCGTAGCGGACCTTGTCCAGGGCGACCACGGTCTGGTCCTTGTAGGCCGAGCCGAAGTAGGGGTTCATGCCGTCCAGGGTCTCGCGGGTGAGTGCCGTCACCACTCCCGGCAGCGCCGCCGCCCTGGTGGCGTCGATGCGCACCAGCCGCGCGTGGGGGAAGGGGCTCCGCAGGACCTTGGCGTGGAGCATGCCCGGCAGCTCCAGGTCCATGGCGTAGACGGCCTGGCCGGTTGCCTTGACGATGCCGTCCACCCGCTGCTGGGACTTGCCGAT
>JAPOQB010000766.1 GCA_026710965.1 Deltaproteobacteria bacterium
CCGATGAAGTCGGCCGGGATGAGCTTGGTGCCCTGATGGATCAACTGGTAGTAGGCGTGCTGGCCGTTGGTGCCGGGCTGGCCCCAGATGATCGGGCCGGTCTGGTAGTCCACCGTTTCGCCGTCCAGGGTCACGTGCTTGCCGTTGCTCTCCATGTCGAGCTGCTGGCAGTAGGCGCTCAGGCGCCAGAGGTACTGGTCGTAGGGCAGGATCGAGTGGGTCTCGGCGCCGAAGAAGTTGTTGTACCAAATGCCCAACAGGCCCAGCAGCACCGGCAGGTTGCGCTCGAAGGGCGCGGTGCGGAAGTGCTCGTCCATGGCGTGAAGGCCGCCGAGCATCGAGCGGAAGTTGTCCGGGCCCACCGCGATCATCAATGACAGGCCGATGGCGGAATCGTAGGAGTAGCGCCCGCCGACCCAGTCCCAGAAGCCGAACATGTTGTCTGTGTCGATGCCGAAGCGTCGCACCTCCTCGTGGTTGGTGGACACCGCGACGAAGTGGCGGGCCACCGCGGCGTCGTCCTTGAGCGCGGCGAGGGACCATTCCCGGGCCGTGTGGGCGTTCTTCAGGGTCTCCAGGGTGGTGAAGGTCTTGGAGCTGACGATGAACAGGGTCTCGGCCGGGTCCAGCCCCTGGGTGGTTTCGGCGAAGTCGGTGGCATCCACGTTGGAGACGAACCCCAAGTCGAGCGCCCGGTCGCTGTAGTGCCGGAGCGCCTCGTAGGCCATCACCGGGCCCAGGTCCGAGCCGCCGATGCCGATGTTGACCACGTTGCGGATGCGTTTGCCGGTGTAGCCCTTCCATTCACCGGAGCGGACGCGGTCGGCGAAGGACGCCATCCGGTCCAGCACGTCATGCACGTCGGGGACCACGTCCCGGCCGTCCACCAGGATGCCTTGGCCGCGCGGCGCCCGCAGCGCCACGTGCAGCACCGGCCGTCCCTCGGTGACGTTGATCCGGTCGCCGCCGAACATGGCGTCGATGCGTTCCCGGAGGCCGGTGGCCCGCGCCAGCTCCAGCAGCAGGCCCAGGGTCTCGTCGGTGATGCGGTTCTTGGAGTAGTCGAGGTAGAGCCCGGCGTCCTCGACGGTCAACCGCTCGCCCCGGGCCGCGTCCTCGGCGAACAGCGCGCGCAGGTGCACGTCCTTGATCTTGTCGTAGTGCCCGGCGAGGCTCTTCCACGCCGGCAGTTCGGTCAGGCGATGAGTGGCGATGACGGCTCCTCCTGCTTCAGTCCGCTCGATTCAGAGTGACGGACATGTCGCCCTTGGTCACCCGTACGTGTCCCAGGTCGGTCTTGCTGGCGAGCTGCTCCACCAGCGCCACCACCGGCGGGGTGGTGCTGACGTATGCCTGGGGCGGCGCGGCCGCCCGCATCTGGGCGATCTCGTCTTCGCTCAGCAGCCAGCGCAGCAACAGCTCTTCATCCGAAACCCCGTCGCCGCCCAGCCGGGCGCGCATCTCGGAGAGGGGGGTCTCCTCCGGCACCTGGGCCGCGATCTCCCGGGCCCGGGGCCGGTCGAGGATCTTGTCCTTGACGTTGGGGTCCATGAGCCGGCCGCCTTCCTCTCCCGCCCGTCCCAGTGCGTAGCGGATCACCTGGTCGGTGACCTCCTTGTAGCGTTCGCCCACGATGACGTTCAGCGCCGCCTGGCTGCCGACGAACTGGGACAGCGGCGTCACCATGATGGGGTAGCCGAACTCGGCGCGGACCTGGATGGACTCTTGCAGCGCCAGCGGGAACCGGTCGCCGAGGCGCACCTTGTCGAGCTGGTGCTGGAGGTTGGAGAGCATGCCGCCGGGGACCTGGTGCTGATACTGGGCGTAGTCGTATTCCACGGGTTTGCCGATGGGGAAGCCTTCGCGCCTGGCGATGGCCATGAAATGGTCGGCCACGGGCTCCAGCACCGCCTCGTCGACCAGCGGATTGTAGCCCAGGGCACGGGCGTTGCGCGCGACGTTGAAGACGTTGGGGTTGGAGGAGCTGTCCGCCAGCGGCGGCACCGCGGTGTTGATGCTACGGATCCCCAGGTCCATGGCTTCCAGGCAGCACAGCGGGCCCAGCCCGGTGGTGCAATGGGTGTGGAGCTCGATGGGGATGCCGTTGCAGTTCTCGAACATCACCGGCACCAGCGTGCGCATGCGCTCGGGCGTGAGCAGGCCGCCGGGATCCTTGAGGCAGATGAGCGGCACCTCGAGCGACGCCGCCTCGCGGGTCTTTTGGGCGAAGTACTCGTCGGAGTGCTTGGGGGACACCGAGTAGATCATGTTGATGATGGGCTTGATGCCCACTTCCCGCGACACTTCCACCTTGCGCTTCCACCCGGCGAGGTCGTTCCACTCCTCCGAGATGCGCGCCTCGCGGATGCCGTTGGCGGCCATGCGCTCCATGAACAGCCGGTACATGCACAGCGGGTTGAACTCGAACGTGTTGACGCGGCCCGCGATGACCCGGAGCGGCGTCTCGGTGATGCGTTGCGCCACCAGCCGCACCCGCTCCCACGGATCCTCCTTGAGCTCCCGCACGCACTTCTTGAGATGCGACCCGGAGATCAGCTCCATGGCCTCGAACCCCGCCCGGTCCATCCGCTCGGCCACCGAAAGCATCATGCCCGTGGTCATGTTCTCCGCCCACAGACTCTGGTGCCCGTCCCGCAGGGTGGTGTCGACGAAGGTGATGTCCTTGCTCATTCAGTTGTCCTCCAAACCTGCACCTGAACTTATTGCGGGGGCGCGTAAATCTCAACCGCTGTGGCGTTTGGTGGATGGGCGCCCGGGGTCTGCGTTACAGAGTTCGAACTATGGCTTTATGGCTTTCACCGGTTGGTCCGACTTCTCCAAAGCCGCAATCCCGGTCAGCGTGATGGGGGGCCGATCCGGGAATTCCGCCACAAGGTTCAGTTTTCCGCCCATCGCTTCGACGTATCCCCTCAGTGTGGAGATCAGCAGATCGCTTCGTTTCTCGATTCGCGACACGTTCTCCTGTTTGATCCCGAGCTGTTTTGCCACGCGCACCTGTGTCTGATCCCGCGCCTTACGCAGGTCTTGCAAGGACATCTCCTCGGCAATCAGTGCCTTCGCCCGCTCCTTCACCTTCCTGCGCCGCGCCGCAGGTAGCTGGTCCATTCTCTCCTTCAGGGTCGTCACCTTGACCTCCTTCCGTGTTTCAGCCGGTCCAGATGCGCATCAAACCTTTCGTCGGCCTTGTTGATCAGCGTCGTGTAAAACCGTCTTTGGCTAACACCTGACTTGTCGCCGGCCACGAGTACAATGGCTCTGCGCCGGGGGTCGAAGGCAAAGGCGACACGCCAAACACCGTCGTCAGCTCCAAAGCGCAGCTCCTTCATGTTGGAATGACGTGATCCCTTTAGGGTGTCTACCCGCGGACGACCCAAGTTCGGACCCAACGCCTCCAAGATGTTCACCTGTGCAAGCAGTTCATCCTGCACGGAAGCGGGCAGGGCATCGAATTCCGGATCGAACTCGGGGTCGAATTCAACTCTCCACTCCATGCCGGATCATGCCTTAAGAGGCATATGCTGTCAAGGTCATATTGTGGCGGCGCAACGCGAAACAGTCAGCCCAGCCCGTAGAACCGGCGCGGATTGTCGCAGAGGATCTTCTCGACCACCTCGGGCGGCACGTTCTCCTTGCGGCGCATGACCGCCACCATGCCGTCTTCCCGGGACTGGTCCTGGTGGCCGTAGTCGGACCCCATGATGATGTGGTCCTCGCCGATGTGGGTGAGCAGGTAAGGCAGGTCCTCGTCGGCTTCCGCGGCGACGTAGAGCCGGTAGTCGCGGAACAGGCCGGGTCCCCAGTCGAGGCTCGCGTCGGCGTCGCCTCCGGCGTTGAGCCGGGCACCGCTGGCCCGCTGGAGGTGGTGCAGCACGTAGGGTACCCACGAGGCCGAAGCTTCGATGAAACCGAAGCGCAGATTCGGGAAGCGCTCGGGGAGCTTGTGGGCCACCAGGTCGCGGAAGGCGAACAGCGGCAACGAGCGCACGTGGGGGAGATTGTGGCTGAAGTTCCGGTCGAACACCCTGGTGATCTCCGGGGCGCCCGCGCCGGTATGGATGCAGATGGCCATGCCGAGCCGGTTGGCCGCCTCGTACACGGGGAAGAAATACGATTCCGCCAGCGAGCGGTCGCCTTCGACGCCGCGGAAGAACACGCCCACCGCGCCGTGGTCCCGGGCCGTCTCGATCTCCCGCACCGAGGCATCGATGTCCCGCAACGGCGGCACCACCACCCACCGCAGCCGGTCGCCCGCGGTCTTCCAGGCCTTGGCGAGATAGCGGTTGTAGGCCTGGCAGATGGCCACTTCCAGGGCCACGTCTACCTCCAGGTAGCCCAGCAGCAGGGTAGGGTACACTACCTCCGCGTCCACCCCGCGCTTGTCCATGTCATGCACCCGCGCCACCGGGTCGGTGACGTACCGCACCGGCGCCGCGATGTCGGTCCGGGCATTCTCCCTGTCCGATCCGCCCACCGCCACCAGTGCGCTGCCCTTGCCGAATCGTTTCGGCACCGCCATGCCGTCAATGAGCCAGACCTGGTTGTTCTCCCCGTAGACGCTGTCCACCGTGGTCGAGGCTAGCACCGGCCGCCGCTGGTACAACTCAGGGTCAAAGAGATCCCACATCTCCGGATGCTCGATAATGTGCGTGTCCGCATCGACGACGCCTGGCATGGTGTCCTCCTTCGGGCAGGTGTGTTCCTGCATGGCAGGATTCGAGTGGCGGGTCAACGTGGAACGGAGATGATGAGCCTCTGGAGCGGGTCGGAATCCTCGCGGGTGTTGCGGGATTTGCGTCGTACGGAATTCGGGATCACCGGCCAGGGACCTGCGCCTCCGGTCGCCATTCCCCTATGAGCCTCTCGGCGTTACCGAGTTCCTCCGGAGTCAGAGACGATGCAACCTGATCCCGATACCTCACCGCGGCGCGGCGTCTTTCCGGCTTCGCCGCAGTGAGTTGGGAGGCGGCAAGGCTGAACCATTTGTATGCCAGTACGGGATTCTTAAGAGCGCCTCGGCCGGTAATGTACATGACCCCCAGATTGAGTTGAGCATCGGCGAAACCTTGTTCGGCTGCCCTGACGAACCACCGCATGGCCTCGGCATCGTCCCGGAGAACGCCCTCGCCTTTGGAATACATGACTCCGAGATTGTATTGGGCGTCGGCGAGACCCTGCTCCGCGGCGCGGCGGTGCCATCTTGCGGCCTCGGTATCGTCCCGCTTCACGCCCCGGGCATCTCGGTACATGACTCCGAGATTGTACTGAGCGCCTGCGTGGCCCTGCTCGGCGGCCTGGAGGAACCATCGAACCGCCTTGACATCATTCCGAGGAACGCCGCGGGCATCCTTGTATATGACGCCGAGGTTGGATTGAGCGCCTGCATGGCCCTGCTCAGCGGCACGACGGAACCACCTCATGGCCTCGGCATCGTCCCGGGCAACGCCTCGGCCCACGAAGTACAAGACCCCGAGGTTGAACTGCGCCTCGACGACACCCCTCTCGGCGGCATTTCGGAACCGTTTGGCGGCCTCGCCTTCGTCGCGCCGAATGCCCTCGCCATCTGCGTACATTTGACCAAGAGCGGCCTGTGCATTGGCGTTGCCTTGGCCAGCAGCACGGCGGTACCACTTCAGGGCCTCGGCATCGTCCTGCGGAACGCCTTGGCCGTGTGCGTAGAGGTACCCAAGAGCGGCTTGTGCGTCGGCTCTGCCCTGTTGAGCGGCGCGTTGGAACCACTTGGCGGCTTCGGCGTCGTCAGGCGGTACGCCTTCGCCCCTCAAGTACATGTACCCTAGCCTGCTTTGCGCTTTGGCGAGGCCCTGTTCGGCAGCGCGGCGGTACCATTTGGCGGCTTGGGCGTGGTCGCGGGTAACGCCTCGGCCGTTGACGTACATAAGCGCCAGATTGGACTGCGCTTTGGCGAGGCCCTGTTCGGCAGCGCGGCGGTACCATTTGGCGGCTTGGGCGTGGTCGCGGGTAACGCCTCGGCCGTTGACGTACATAAGCGCCAGATTGGACTGCGCCTTGGCGAGGCCCTGTTCGGCAGCGCGGCGGTACCACTTGGCGGCCTCGGCGTCGTCACGAGGCACGCCTTTGCCTCCCATATACATGAACCCGAGCGAGAACTGCGCTTCAGCGTGATCCTGTTCGACAGCACGGCGATACCATCTGAGAGCCTCGGCATCGTCGGAAGCAACGCCCTCACCCCGTAGGTACTTGTGCCCTAGGTACGTCTGCGCTTTGGCGAGGCCCTGTTCGGCGGCGCGGCGGAGCCATTCTACGGCCTGGACGTCGTCGCGTGGCACGCCCCGGCCGTTAGCGTACATAGCTGCTAGATTGGACTGCGCCTTGGCGAAGCCCTGTTCGGCGGCATGGCGGTACCACTTGGCGGCCTCGGTGTCGTCGCGTGGAACACCTCGGCCATATGCGTAGACAGAACCAAGACTGTTTTGTGCCTTGGGGAGGCCCTGTTCGGCAGCGCGGCGGTACCACTTGGCGGCCTCGGTGCGGTCGCGGGTAACGCCCCGACCCTTGGCGTACACAAGCGCCAGACTGAACTGCGCCTTGGGGAGGCCCTGTTCGGCAGCGCGGCGGTACCACTTGGCGGCCTGGGCGTCGTCGCGGGCAACGCCTCGGCCGTTGATGTACATAAGCGCCAGATTGAACTGCGCCTTGGCGAAGCCCTGTTCGGCGGCGCGGCGGTACCACTTCACGGCCTTGGCGTGGTCCGAGGCGACGCCCCAGCCCTGCTGGTACATAATCCCCAGCTTGTTTTGAGCGTCCGGTTGCCCCTCCTCGGCGTGGAGCCGTAAGCTGGGAAGGGCGCTGGCGTAGTCCCCGCGACCGAATTCGGCTTGTGCCTTTTCCAGCGTTTGCGTCGGCGTCAGACACAGAGCCGTTGCTACCAGCAAGATCATCGCCGCAAGCAAGCACGTCAGCGCCAGTACACGGGGGCCAGTGATCATACCGCTCAACATAACCTGGTCCTCTACAGAAAATTAGTAGCTATTTAGCAGGAACATATTCCTATTGGCAAATTTGGGCGGTCAGGTTAACGTGAATTCGTTGGGCTGTATCCTTGTTCCGCAGGATTTGATCCCAAGGTTGATGAGTGCGATATACTCATAGAGATGACTAAGCGACTGCAGGTCCTCTTCGACGAGCCGGAGTCCATCGGGTCCTGAACTTCGACCAAGGTTTCGACGTTTGCCCCGGAATCGATCGACTGAGTTGAGAATCGTAGGCGGCGACCGGCAAGGTGGCCCTGCGCGGTTACCCATGGTGACCGGACAACCTTCGTTTCCGCCGCCCCGCGGTAACCAACACCCCGACAATTCCGGTTGACGCCTCCGCTTCAACCCGGATAATCTCGGACCGTATCCACAGCTATCCACGGAAGGAGAGCGATCCAATGGGATGGGTAGACGCTGACGCGCATGTCGTCGAGAGTCCGCGTACGTGGGACTATCTCACGGCCTCGGAGCAGAAGTACCGGCCGGCATTGTTCGACCCCAATGACGGGACGCAGCGGCAGAACTGGGTGATCGACGGGAAGATCCGCGGGTTGTTCCGGTTCGCGTTCACCGAGGAGGCGCTGGTGGAGCGTTCGAAGCGGGTCGGCCGGCAGATGACCACCAGCATGGCGACCCGGGACGTGGCCAACGTGGGAGCGCGGCTGGCGCACATGGACGAGCTGGGCATCGACGTGCAGATTCTCTACACCAGCATCTTCCTGGACCAGTGCACTGAGCGGCCGGAAGTGGACGTGGCCCTTTGCGGCGCCTACAACCGTTGGATGGCGGACATCTGGAAGGAAGGCAAGGGGCGGCTGCGCTGGATGTGCGTGCTGCCGTTTCTCAGCATGCCGGATGCCATGGACCAGTTGCGG
>JAPOQB010000657.1 GCA_026710965.1 Deltaproteobacteria bacterium
CCAGTCGTTCCTCTGTCTCATCGGAGTCACCCGCATCGCTTTCCCGTTCCTGGCGGTGCGCCGGGGCCTGACCCTCGACGTCATCGGCACCATGGTCAGCATCTCCCGCCTGGCCGACACCGCCGGACGGTTGGGGGGAGGTTGGCTCTCCGACCGCATCGGCACCCGCACGGTGATCCTCCTGGGCGTCTTCGTGACCGTGCCCGCCTTTGTCCTGCAGGTCTTCGGCCAGAGCTACATCGCGCTGCTCCTGCCCCTGTGCCTCATGACCGCCGGCTTCGGCTTGTCCAACGTCGGTTCGACCACCCTTGCCCTGCAACTCGCCGACGACTCCAGCAAGGGCGTCGCCTTGGGCCTCATCCGCGGCGGCACCTCCATCGGCCGCATGTTCGGTCCTCTCCTAACCGGCTTCCTGGTGGCCGACCTGGGCTTCCATTGGGGTTTCGTGGCGCTGGGGCTGATCTCGTTCGTGATCGGCGGGGGAGTGGCGGGGCTGTTCCGGGGGCAGCGGGAAGCGGTGTGACAGCGTAGAGACGCGTTCTACGCGTCGGGACATTTTCGGGCGGCCGCGAATATCTGCTCCACGGAAGCTTCGGTGACCTCCCCGCGCTTGGCTTCGGCTATCCGAGGCTCGAGAAACGCTTCCAGACGCGGCAGGGTTTTTTCTTCGGACTGATACTCATTCTGCGGCAATGTCCGCTGAAGGATATAGTCTTTCAGCGTCTAGCCATGCAGCTTGGCTAACGCCCTGAGTTGCTCGTGTTGCTCCGGCGCCAAGTTTATGGAAAGGCGGCTCACGACGGTGCTCCTCCCGCAGGACTGCCTTAAGTTAGCACATATGACACAAGGGACTATGACGAGCCTTTGTGTTATGAAGACACAGCTATCCGGGAGGCTCGGACAACAGTTGCTGGGCCAGGACGGAAGGGCTGTATCCGGTGATCCGGAAAGGAAGCATGTAGCGCGAGCCATGACGACCCCCACGATATTCGACATCTGCCAGCCACGCGAGGATGTCCTAAAGGGAGCGATTGCCGAGGCCGACTTCGCGGCGGACTTGGCTCAGGTCATCGTGGGCACAGGCAGTGCGGAGTACATCGACCCTGTGCGGTTCTTCGCGCATACCTGGCCTACGCGGGGCCTCAAGAACCTGTTAGCCAACGTTTGCCGACGTTTGAGCGGTTCGGGCGGTGAGGTCGCGGCAATCTTCCGCCTCGACACTGCATACGGGGGCGGCAAAACTCATGGCCTCATTGCCCTTGCGCACGCGGCCCGGGACATGGCGAACGTGCCGAATACTGTGGAGTTCATTGAACCTGCTCTGCTCCCACAGGGCCCAGTCCGAATTGCGGCCTTCGACGGCGAAAACGCGGACCCCGCCAACGGGCGGGCGATGGGCGACGGCGTGCTGGCCTGCACACCCTGGGGCGAGATCGCCTACGCTCTTGCCGGACCGGACGGATACGAAAGGGTTCGTAAGAGCGACGAGCATCGGGTCGCGCCGGGTGCCGAGACCCTGCGGGAACTGTTCGGAGGTGAACCCGCCCTGATCCTGCTCGACGAGCTTTCGGTGTACCTGCGCAAAGTGCGACAATTCGATGATACCCACGACCAGTTGACAGCCTTCCTGACGTCCCTGTTCAAGGCCGTGGAGGGTGCGCCCAATGCGGCCCTGGTCTACACCCTCGCCATCGGCAAGGACGGCCGCGCTACCGATGCCTACACCGCGGAGAACCTATTCATTGCTGACCGCATGGCCGAGGCTGAGAGCGTCTCCGCACGCAAGGCGACCCTGCTCAACCCCACGGAAGAAGACGAGACCGCGCAGGTGTTGCGTCGACGCCTGTTCGAGGCCATCGATGAAACCCGAGCGGCTCCGATCATCGCCGCCTACCGCGAGCTCTGGGCCGGCGGCGGTGAAGCCCTGTCGAGCGAGGCGGCCCGCCCCGAGACGACCGAGGCGTTTCTGGCGAGCTACCCGCTGCACCCGGAGGTGCTGGGAACCCTGACGGCCAAGACCGCGACCCTCGGCAACTTTCAGCGAGTGCGCGGAATGCTGCGGCTCCTGGCTCGCACCATCTCCCATCTTTGGCAACAACAGCCTGCGGACGCCACCGCGATCCATCTCCATCATATCGATCCCGGCTACGAGCCTATTCGACAGGAAATCGTGACGCGTCTCGGCCAAGCGGCATATCTCCCGGCCATCGCCAATGACGTGGCCGGAACGGATAAGAGGGCACTTGCCGAAGAGATTGACGCCGAGCATCATCGCGGCCTGCCACCCTACGCCACGTACGTCGCGCGCACGATTTTCATGCACAGCTTGGCCTTCAACGACCCACTGAAGGGCCTGTCTCCCCATCAACTGCGCTACTCGGTGCTGGCCCCAGCCACGGACATGAGCTTCATCGAAGAGGCGCGGCGGAAATTCGTCGCCGAATCGGCCTATCTCGATGACCGGCCCGGCGCGCCCATCCGCTTCCTCGCCGAAGCCAACCTCAGCCAGATCATCCGCCGCGAGGAGCAACACGTCGATGCCGGCGAGACCCGCGCGTACCTGGATGACTGCATCCGCGGCGTCTTCGGCGGTGGCGCTGGCGGGACGTTCGAGGCGATTCCTTTCCCCGGCGGCCCCTTCGACGTGCCGGACGAGGTCGGCGATGGCCGACCAAGGCTGATTGTGCTCGCCTACGACGGCGTCGCCATCGGCAGCGCCGTCGAGAGTGTTCCCGAGTTGATCGCGCGCATCCATTCGCGGAAGGGCTCGGAAGGCTCGGCGCTGCGGGCGCTACGCAACAATCTGGTGTTCCTGGCCGCGGACGATGCCCGCAAGGAGGAAATGCGGCGCAAGGCGCAACGGCGGCTGGCGTTGCAGGATCTCAAGAAGCCCGAGCGCTTGGTGGATCTGGCGGAGCACCAGCAGGACAAGATCCGAGAGCTCGAAGCCCGCTCGGAGCAGGAGCTGGCGATAGCCGTCCAGCAGTGCTACCGCCACGTATTCTACCCGTCGCGAAACCGCATTGACGGGAGCGACGTCGATCTGGAGCACACGGCCATCGACGTGCAGTCGACATCGGACCGGCCCGGCTCCGGACAACGACAAGTAGTGCGGGCGCTTCGCGACCTGTCGAAGCTCCGTCTATCCGAGGACGAGCCGGACTCACCCGCCTACGTGCGCGACCGCACGCCGCTTCGCAAGGGCCAGATCACCACCCTCGCATTGCGCGAGGAATTCCGCCGCGACCCCGCGTTGCCCATCCTCAGCGGCGACGACATCTTCATTCGTGGGATACTGCGCGGTATCGAGCGGGCGGAATACGTCTACCAGCGCGGCGACCTGTTGTGCGGGCCCGGTGATCCATTGCCCACCATCGTCATCGACGAACAGTCGGCAGTTTTCACCATGGCCTACGCCAGGAACAAGGGGATCTGGCCGCGAAAGCAACCGGGGGCGCCCGGCGGAGCGACAACGTACGTCAACACCCCGGGTGACGGCGACGGTGAAATCGCGGAGCCAACACCCGGCGACAAGCCGCCTCCGGGCACGGAGCCACGGCCAAACTCATTGTCGGCCGAAGGCCTGCTCACCGAAGCCCTGGCCAGGCTTTGGGAACAGGCCCGCGCCCGCAACATCGAGAAGATCGCCGTGCTCACCATCCGCCTGTTTGAAGCCGGTGACGCCTTCCGTCTGTTAGGTGCCGTGGGCGCGGTTTCCGGGGCGGACAAGCTCGTTACCTTGTCCGGCGGCTACGAGACCCGGGACCGGGGCTCATTCGAACTGGAGTTTCGGGGACCGGTGTCCGATGCCCAGCCGGTTAGGGAGTTCCTCGAGCCGCAGCTTCGTGACGCCGCCTCTCAGACTCTGGACATTGGCTTCGAGTTGACCTTCCCCGAAGGACTGCCCATGCAGGGCGACGCCGCGGAAAAGATGACCGACCGATTGTCGCGATTCGCCAGTGGCGCTGCGTTCGTCATGGCCACAGCCAGGGAGGCCGGGGGCTGATGGCGCGTCTTACACGGGTCGCCCAGATCAGCACACCGGAATCGGCGCCGCGCTACGAGTTGCGCGTCCGGCGCCACGGTCCGGCTAACACGGAGTACGAAATCTGGCAGATGCCAGCCCCCGCCACCCCGCACCTGAGCGCGGCGACCCGTGTCGCGGGCCTGAAGGGCCGCAATCTCCAACTCGTCGAGCACCGGGTTCTGAAGCGGCTGACACAGGCGGGCGTGAAGCCCGTCCTCGGGGACCAACGGAAACGCGGCTATGCCGTTTCCGAAGATCTGGCACTGATGCTTGGCCTTCTGTTCCGCACCCTCGCCCCCATGCGAAGCCGCGATAACATGCGCGCCGTAGCCGAGGGCATCGAGGCCATGGGACGTGAGGAGGCCGCTTACTGGCTCGGCATGGCGATGCACCGCAAGCACCCGCGCCGGGTGCTGACGGCACTGCGGTTCCTGCTGACGGAGCCGAAGCGGTAAGAATCTCACGCCGCAACGATCGACGTTACTCTTAGCTCCTTTCTGTGCTGCTCGGCGTGCCACAAGTCATAACTGGACTGCATGTTCATCCATAGCTCGGAGCTGGTGCCTAGGGCTATGGAGAGCCTCACTGCCATCTCGGGACTGATCCCGGTGTGCTCATTGACGATCTCGGAGAGTGCCTTACGGGAAATGCCGAGGTACTTGGCGGTCTGGGTAATGGAGATACCCAAAGGTGAAATCCACTGTCTCAACAGTACCCCGCCGGGATGAGGCGGGTTGTGCATTCTCATGATTGTCTCCTAGACTGGCGTAGCCGGAACCAAAAGGCCTATTGTCAAGCGACTCTTCGTGGTTTCATCCAAAATCTTACTAATGGTGATCCAGGTAATCCACTGCTTCGGCGTGCCCGCCAACGAAACGGATGTCCACACTCCAGTTCTTGGCGACGTAAATAGACCAGATATTGGCACCGTGAGGCTCCAATCGATGCAAACGGAAGCTGGGTGCTCCCATGTCCCTAGGGGACGTGGCTGCGTCCAAAGTGGCCAAGATATCCCTGAGCTGATTGACGTGCTTGGGCTGAATACCTCTCTTGCTTCCGGTCTCGAAAAACCTCTGTAACCCGTTGTGCTTGAAGCCTTTAATCACGTGACTGAGTATCACATATCACGTAACGGGTTACAAGATTCGAGAAACCCTGCTGACCTAAAGGAGAGAATATCCCTGCAGGATCACCTTAACTGGCAACAATATTGCTGGGAGGAGAGTTGACATTCCACCTCGAATTTGCCAACAGTATCGTTGGAAAATGGATTCGTCGGATAGAGGTGCTCCATGAATGATCTTATCGACCGGTTCTCGACAGAAGGATTCCTCGGCGTAGCGGGCTTGTGGATTCTGCGAAAGTTGGGGGTTCGAAAACAACCACCTCCAGCCTGTCCACAGGTTGTCGTGTCAGGAGATAACAACCGGGTCACCGTCGTTCTGTGTGAATCCGGTCGTCCTGAGAATTCGGTGTCGAGTCCGACCAGACAACGGGGCAATGGCCGTGATCGTCACTAGGAAGTACAACCCAGGGTTCCTTACAGACGACGAGTTGGTGGGCTCGTTCTGCGTTCGGACGCACGAGTTCGAGTCCTTGATGGAGATCCTGCGCGAATGCACCGGGAGCGCCAACGCCCACCAGATTGTTATCGGCTCGCGTGGCAGTGGAAAGACGACCCTGCTCCTTCGTATTGCGGCCGAGGTGCGCCGGGTTCCGGCACTGTCGCGCCGGTTCTTTCCAATAGTCTTCGCGGAAGAGAGCTACGAGGTGGCAAGCCCAGGGGAGTTCTGGCTCGAATGCCTTTCCCGTTTGGCCGCGCAATCGCGTCACGGCGACGACCACGTCGACCTGTCTGGTACCCTGGAGGAGTTGCGGACCACCAGGGACGACAAGGTACTTGCGGATCGTTGCCTTGCTGTCCTGCTGGATTTCGCTGACCGACAGAAGAAACGTCTCGTTCTGGTCGTCGAGAACCTGAACATGATGTTCCGAGACATGGCGGACCCGGACGCGGGGTGGCGGCTGCGGCACACTCTTCAGACCGAGCCTCGGATCGTCATGCTTGCGAGCGCCACCAGCCGTTTCGACGAGATAGACAACCCGGAGCATGCCCTGTACGACCAGTTGCGGGTGCTGCTGCTGCGCCCCCTCGACACGACGGAATGCGCTGGTCTTTGGGAGACGGTGTCCGGTCGATCTCCAGTGCCCAAGACGATTCGATCGTTGGAAATCCTCACCGGCGGAAGTCCGCGACTGCTGACGATCGTGGCCCGGTTCGGTGCCGGGCTGTCCTTTCGCGAACTCATGTCCGAACTGCTGGATCTGGTTGATGACCATACAGAGTATTTCAAACGCCATATCGAATCGCTTCCGCCGCAGGAACGGCGGGTCTATCTCGCGCTTGCCGACCTATGGAAACCGGCGACCACGAGGGAGATAGCAGATCGATCCCGGCTGGAGACGAGCAAGTGCAGCGCTCAACTCTCACGCCTTATTGAACGGGGCGTCGTTCAGGTCGAGGGTGGTACGGCCCGGCGCAAGCAGTACTACCTCACCGAGCGGCTCTACAACATCTACTACTTGCTGCGGCGCTCCCGCGGGCCGGACAGTCTGATCGAAGCCATTATCCAGTTCATGGAATCATTCTACTCGTCGGCGGAACTGAAGGACATCGTTGCTCGACTCATGCGCGAGGCGGGAAGTTTCAACGCGGAGATGCTCTCGCTCTACAGGATCGCGATCTCACGGTTTTTGGAGTCGCCGTTGCTGGACAAGCACCGCGGTGAGTTGTTGACAATCGTGCCGGATGACACCGTAGAGCGGGATGCGAGGACGCTTTTCGCTAGGGCAGCTACCTTGAACAATCAGAATCATGCAGAGGACGCACTGGCTCTGTGGGACGAGTTGCTGCTTCGATTCGGACAGAGCAAGAATCCAGCCCTTCTTGAGTCGATTGTGACGGCCCTCTTCAACAAAGGTGTCACCCTCGGCAGAATGAACCGGCTCCAGGAAGCGCTAGGCGTCTACGAAGAGATGGTGCGTCGCTTCGGACAAAGCGAGGACCCGACCGTTCTTGAGTCGGTCGGAAAGGCCCTCTTTAACAAAGGGATGATACTTGGCGAAATGAATCGGGTCCAAGATGCGCTAGGTGCTCTGGACGAGGTGGTGAATCGCTTTGGGCAGAGCCAGGGCGCTACCCTTCTTGGGCCGGTAGCGAGCGCTATCGTCTACAAAGGAGATGCCCTCGACCGATTGAATCGGCCGCAGGAGGCACTGGCGGCTTGGGGTGATGTGTTATTTCGATTCGGACAGACCGAGAACCCAGCCCTTCTTGAGCAGGTAGCGATTGCCGCCGTCAACAAAGGGGCTCTATCCGCTCGATTGAGTCGGCCGCATGACGCGCTGGCTGCCTTTGACGAGATGTTGGACCTCTTCCGCGAGAACGAGAACCCAAAGATTCTTGGTTGGGTGGCAAAGGCTCTCTTTAACAAGGGTTGTGCACTCCGTGAATTGCATAGGCCCAAAGATGCCCTGGCCACGTGGGATGATGTGTCAATTCGCTTCAGGGAAAGCCAAGACCCGGTTGTCCTAGAGGTAGTGGCGAAAGCTCTCTTCAACAAGGGAGACATGCTCGTTGATATGAACCTGCACGAGGACGCACTGACCGTCTGGGATGAGGCAGTGCGTCGCTTCGGGGGGAGTCAGAACCCGGATGTCCTCGGATGGGTTGCGCAGGCCCTTGTTGTCAAGGGTGTAGTACTCGACGCACTGGACCAGCCCCTGGACGCACTGACTGCCTTCGACGAGGCGATACAGCGACTCGGGCAAAGCGCATCCGCTGTACCCGGTGAGTGGATGGAGGAAGCGCTCCTTCGAAAAGCCGGCGTGGAGTTAGAGGGCCTGCGGTACGAGGCGGCGATCGAATCGGTCGGTCGGGCTCTCGTGGGACTCCGACCGGAATCTCTAGCGAGGCGGGTCCGGGGTTATCTCATCCGGGCGAAGGCGACTCTTGCGGGTGGCAACCGATCTGCCTGCGAATGCGATATCGAAGTCGTCCTTACGCTCTTACAAGAGATTGGATCTCTCCCGCATGAGGCTTTGGATACATTGATGTACTTCAGCATCGAGCTTGGTCCGGCGCGTGTGCGCGAACTCATTCAGACGTCGCCCTCGGCGAACCTTTTGTTGCCGCTGACCACGGCGCTGGAAAGGGAACTGGGCCTTGAGCCCCGGGTGGCGCGGGAGGTTGAGGAAGTTGCCCAGGACATCCGGCGGGATCTGGCGAAGTTGAGAGAGGCCCGAACCATGGCACCAAATAGGGAGAGGTTGGCGAGTTCCGCGTCGGCACAGGAGGACGGGAAGGATGGCTGACGCGCGCCTGATCGAGCGGTGGTTACCGATAGCGGAGATCGGTATCGAGAGCCTTCGCGAACGGACGCCGATGACGCCGTTTCCCGCGCCGAATCGGCTCCACGTCTGGTGGGCGCGGCGTCCCCTCGTAGCGTCGCGGGCGGCGTTGCTGGCGTCGATGCTACCGGCGGATGCGGATCGCGGACGCTTCTTGCAAGTGCTAGGGATTCACGGGGATCCCGTGACGACTAAGCGCCGACTAGACGCTGCAAAACGCACTGGGGAACGTCTGGGACTGGACCCTTACGGCTATCGGCGTGCCTTCACGTATACTCCCAGTGGTGAGGACAAGGCTTGGTTGGACGGCACTACCGGACGCCTCTCATCCTCGGTTTCCATACTCGATCCGACCGCGGGTGGAGGCAGTCTTCCCATGGAAGCAGGGCGGTTGGGGTTCAGTTCCATGGCGAACGACCTGAACCCTGTCGCAACGCTGATTCTTTGTGCCACGGTTGACTGGCCACTTCGGTACGGTTCTGTAGCACTGAAATCGTTCCTTGCGTTGAGCCGTGAGTTCACCGAACGCGCGAAGCCGAAGTACGAGGGTGTGTTTCCACCGGAACGCACCGGCGTTCAGATTGTCGGCTACCTCTGGGCACGAACCGTTATCTGCCCGTACTGTGAAGGACTGGTACCGCTGTCGCCCAACTGGCGGCTGGCACCCGGCGGGACAGGCGTCTGCTTGAAGCCCGACCTCGGTGCCGGGCCAGGGTCGCCGGGCCGTGTGTGCTCGTTCGAGATCGTCGAGAATTCCGCAGACCAGTCGCCTGGCACGGTGTCACACGGCGCGGGTGACTGTCCCTACCCGGACTGTCAGCGAATCATCGACGGTGACACCATCAAGACTGAGGCACAGGCTGGGAGGATGGGTGAGCAGCTTTTTACTGTCGTCTTTAAGGAACGGGTCGAGTACGAGACGAAGACCGGCCGGATTCGGGAGAAGCTGGTGCGTGGTTATCGGGCGCCGCGTCCGGAAGACGACAACGGCGCGGAAACCCTAGCGCGACTTGAGGACAAGCTCTCGGAGTGGGAAGCTCTTGACATCGTCCCTAGCGAGCGGTTTCCAGGGGTCAGCAACGACGACCGACCGATACAGTACGGAATGCCGCTCTGGCGTGACCTGTTCTCGCCTCGCCAACTCCTCTGCCACGGCACGAGCGTGGAGATCTTCCGGGAAATGCTTGACGCGGATCGGGCGGCAGGCCGGCTAGACGAGGTCCAGAAGGCAGGCTACGGGTATCTTGCGCTGGCCCTGGATAAGCTGCGCGATTACAACTCCAGGATGACCCGGTGGCATGCGAATCGTGAGGTGATGGTGAATACCTTCGACCGTCATGATTTCGCGTTCAAGTGGTCCTATGCCGAGATGGCCCCCTTGATTACTGGACTCGGCTACGACTGGGCCATCAAGCAGACTGCGAAGTGTATCAGCGAGCTCATCGCCCTGGTCCGCCTGGACGCTCGTACCGCGGATCCAACGCTGTTCGACCGGATCGACGAGGAACCCACGGCTCCCGCCCCACCTTCTGTCACGATTACCTGCAAGCCGGGCGACAGCCTTGACCACATCCGGGACGCATCCATCGACGCCGTGGTGATGGACCCGCCGTACTACGACAACGTGATGTACGCGGAGCTTTCAGACTTCTTCTACGTTTGGCTCAAGCGCACCGCCGGGCACGTCTTCCCCGAGTTGTTTCGCCTGCAACTCACGGACAAGGAGAACGAAGCGGTCGCCAATCCGGCCAAGTTCCAAGGCGTCAAGGGCGCGCGGGCGCTCGCCGGTCAGGATTACCAGGAGCGCATGGCGGCCATCTTCGCGGAGTGCCGTCGGGTGCTGAAGTCCGACGGCATCATGACCCTCATGTTCACCCACAAGGCTACGGGTGCCTGGGATGCGCTCACCAAGGGGTTGATCGAGGCCGGCTTCGTGATCACCGCTTCCTGGCCCATCAATACAGAAGCGGAAGGTAGCCTGCACATCAAAGACAAGGCGGCGGCCAATAGCACCATCTTTCTGGTGTGCCGTCCGCGGGTCCGTGATCCTTTCATGGTGCGGGACGAGCCGGAGCTTTACTGGGAAGACGTGGAGCCGCGCGTCGCGTCCGCGGTGCGGTCACGGGTCCGGGAGTTCCAGGAGGCCGGCATCGCCGGTGTCGATCTCTACCTTGCCTCATTCGGGCCGGCGCTGGAGGAGTTCTCCCGCCACTGGCCGATCAAGCGAGGCACGCCGCGAGAGGTTCCCGCGGAGCGTCGGCGTCGGCGCCAGCAGGTGTTGTTCGAGGAGGAATGGGACCCCTACGCGGCGACGCCGGAAGATGCACTGGGGGTCGCTAGGCGGGAGGTCAAACGCTGGCGTCTGGAGCAGTTGACGCATCTCAAGGCCAACGCCGATCTCGATCCCGCGACAGCATTCTTCGTTCTTGCCTGGGATGCGTTCAAGGCGCCCGTGTTTTCGTACGACGAGGGACTCAGGCTGGCGCGCGCCGTAGGCGTCGATCTTGATAACGATGTGGTCGGCCGGCTCGCCGAGAAGAAGGGGAGCGACATCCGGCTCTGGGACAGCGCGCGGCGAGCCGCCCAGGGGGCGCTTGGCCCCGTTGACGGCTCCCGCGGCATGATCGATGCGATCCATCACGCGGCCAATCTGGCGCGGCTCCGGTCCCTGGACGCGGCGCGCGAGTTGCTCGCCACGGCCCTGGTGGACGAAGACCCGCGCTTCTTCGCCTCCCTGGAGGCGGTGCTGGAGGTACTGCCCGTCTCTCATGCATTCACGGGGATCGAGCTCACGGGGGAGGCTCGGCATCGGGTACCGACTTCGAGACACTCTACAATCTTTCCCGGCTTGCGTACGGCGACCGCATTGACGAGCCGGAGCAGTTGAAGCTGTGGCAGGACGACAATAGCTGAATCATGCTTCGCGACCGCCAATGGAAACTGAAGTACACGCCGGACGACGGCGATCTCGTCCGGCTCTTCTACGTTCCGGCGTTGGAAGACGCCGAGCGCTACGACCGCCTCACCGGCTACTTCAACGCCGGCGCTCTCGCGCTAGCAGCCCGCGGCATCGAGGGGCTGGTGCGCAACCGCGGGCGCATGCGGCTCATTGTCGGCTGCACCTTGGGGCCGCCCGAGATCGAAGCCATCGAGCGGGGCGAAGAGTTGCGCGCTCGGGTTGAACAGCGACTGGCGGAGTTGCCCCTGGCGCCTCCGGACGGTCACGCTTCCGGCGCTCTCGAGCTGCTGGCCTGGATGGTCGCCCGCGGCCATCTCGACGTGAAGGTAGCGGTGCCTTGCGACGCGAGCGGAAAGCCGGTGAACGACGACGGCATCTTCCACGAGAAGGCCGGCATCATCGAGGATCGTACGGGCGAGAAGGTTGCCTGGAACGGTAGCCTGAATGAGACCACAGCCGGCTGGCGCACCAATTGGGAGAGCATCAACGTCTATACGAGTTGGGGACCACAGCCCGAGCGCGTGGTGGCGGAGGAGACGAACTTCGCGCGCATCTGGGCCAACCGCAGCCCGCACCTCGCAGTGTTCGACGTTCCGGATGCGGTGCGGCGCGACCTGCTTCGTTTCTTGCCGCCGGATGATGCGTTGCCAGAATCATTGAAGGGAGTGGTGGAGGAGAGTTCGGAGACGACGCCGGCCGGTCCGGCCCCTGAGCCGCCGGCAATCCCGTCGGCCGATTTGCGAACCCAGGTGTGGGAGTTCATTCGGCGCGCGCCGACCCTTTCCGCTGGGGGTGCGCGTGTCGGCGAGGCCACCGCCGCGGTTACGCCTTGGCCGCATCAGGTGCGCGCTTTCGAGCGCCTCTACGGGAGTTGGCCCCCGAAACTGCTGATCGCCGACGAGGTAGGGCTTGGCAAAACCATCCAGGCAGGTCTGTTGTTGCGGCAAGCGTGGCTCGCGGGCCGCGCGCAACGCGTTCTCATCCTGGCGCCTAAGGCGGTGCTCGGGCAATGGCAGATCGAGCTGCGCGAGAAGTTCAACCTCAACTGGCCCATCTACGACGGACGCAAGTTCATCTGGTACCCTTCGCCAGCGCTGCGCGGCCGTCACGAGCGCGAGGCCGGCGCCGCCTGGCACGAGGAGCCGGCGGTGATCGCTTCGAGCCAGCTTATGCGGCGGCACGACCGCGCCGAGGTTTTGCTGTCCGACGCGGAGCCTTGGGATCTGACGGTGCTCGACGAAGCGCATCATGCCCGGCGGCGCGGAGCGGGAAGCCAGAGCGAAGGCGGCCCGAATGCCCTGCTCCGGCTCATGCGCGGGTTGAGGGAGCGCACGGAGGGTCTGGTGCTGCTCACCGCGACTCCCATGCAGGTGCATCCGGTGGAGGTCTGGGACCTGCTGGATCTTCTGGGTCTCCCGCCGGAATGGACCGCGGAAGCATTCCTCGGTTTCTTTGACGACATGGAGCAGCCGAATCCGTCGCCCGAGGCCATGGAGCGCATGGCGTGGCTGTTCCAGGCGGTCGAGAGCGGCTACGGTCCGATCACGACGGAGGACGCGCAACGCCTCGCCGATCTGTCGCGTCTCAAGGCGAATAAGGTTCTCCGCGCGTTGCGTGACAATGCCAGCATTCCACGCCGGCAGTTGGAGACGCAGGAGCGGCGGGCCGCGCTAAGGATCGTGCAGGCCCATACCCCGATTCGGTGGCTGGTCTCGCGGCATACCCGGGAGCTGCTGCGACGTTACTTCAAGGCCGGAACCCTGACGACCCCCATCGCCGACCGTCAGGTCGAAGATCGCTTCGTGAAGATGAGCGCCGGCGAGCGCGCTCTCTACGAGGCAGTGGAAGACTATATCGCGGGAACCTACAATCAGGCGGCCGCAGCCGAGCGCAACGCGGTGGGCTTCGTCATGACCATCTATCGCCGCCGCCTGGCCAGCAGCTTCCGCGCGCTTGGCAACACGCTCCAGCGACATATGGACGCCATTACAGCAGACCGCGGGTTGACGTCGCTGGACGAAGACGCTCCGGACGATGAAACGTTGGATGAAGCGCCGGACACAGAAGAGATGGTCGCCATGGAGCAGCAGGCACTGGCTGCGGAGGAAACGGACGACATCCAAAGCCTGCTCGACGACATCGGCCGTCTTCCGTCGGAGAGCAAGCTGGCCAGTCTGAGTCAAACGCTCGGCGCGTTGCGCGCCGACGGCTACCGGCAGATCATGGTGTTCACCCAATATACCGACACCATGGACTTTCTGCGCGGGGAGCTTGGCAAGCATCCGGACTTACGGGTGTTGTGCTTTTCGGGCCGTGGCGGAGAGGTCTCCGTGGCCGATGGCACTTGGCGCCGAATCGGCCGGGATGACGCCAAGCGCCGCTTCCGCAATGGCGAGGCAGATCTACTACTCTGCACAGACGCTGCGGCGGAGGGGCTGAACTTCCAGTTCTGCGGCGCCCTCGTCAACTACGACATGCCGTGGAACCCCATGCGAGTGGAGCAACGCATCGGGCGTATCGACCGCCTCGGGCAGAAATATCCGGTTATCCGCATCATTAATCTGCACTATGAGGATACCGTAGAGACCGACGTCTACCGGGCGCTGCGCAAACGCATCGGCCTGTTCGAAACGGTGGTCGGGCGCCTGCAACCGATTCTTGCACAGCTTCCGCGCGTAATCGCTGGCGCTGTGCTCTCTGGTCGCGAACGAGAACGCGTCAACGTCGTGGACACTATTGAGCAACAGGCGAGCGAAGCTGAGCGTGGCGGCTTCGACCTCGACAATGCACTGGAACAGGATGTCACCATGCCACAGCGGTCACCTTCTCCGATTCTCATGGAGGACCTGGACCGCGTCATTTCCTCTCCGGCTTTGATGCCTCAGGGTACCGAAATCCAGCCGATGGCGAACCGAGAATACAGTGTCTTGGCGCCCGGCATGTCGGAGCGCCTCCGGGTTACCACCAACCCGGCGTACTACGAGGAGCACGCGGAGAGTGTGGAGCTGTGGTCTCCGGGGAATCCGTTGTTTAGGTCCCCGGAGTTCGTCGCGGAGGGGGAGGATAAGTTATCGGAAGGCGGAACTTTGAAGGAGGTTCTGGATGGGAAGGGATGATGCATTGACAACTTGAGCAGGTATCCTTGTGCGGGCATTCACAACGAACTGGTTGGCAACGATTTTGTTAGAAGTTGAGTATGGCCAAAGTGGCCGGGATTACAGGGGTTGACAGGTAGATGAGAGCACCTTATATTGTTGGTTGGCTCAAGTTGACCACAATATCTTGTGGTTCTGGGAGGAGGTGATGCTGTAATGGCGCGTAAGGGAAACAGCGAGGTTACGAGCAAGAAGGCAGCTTCGGCCGCGAGCAAGGTGCTTAGTAATCCGAAAGCAAGCAAGGCAGCTAAATCCGCGGCTGCCTCGGCTCTGACACAAAGACCGAACAAGAAGTGAGGTCCCGGAGTCTCGCCAAGCGGGAGGATCGTTTCGTGGGGTGAACAACCGATGTTCATTATGTCTCCGGAGCGCTCCGTGGCGCGTGGTCGCATGGTTTAACCGGTGGATGTGACGGTAAGCGGTGGGCTTATCGGTCATTTCAACCTGCACCTGCTTTCGCAAGCTCACTTCGGTCGCCTCCGGGCACCGACGTCCTGAGCAAACCAAATACCTTGCAATTTCAAGAAGACGAACGCTACTTGGACGTGGCTTCACGGACCGTTACGACTTGGCCCGGTTCAACATCGAGTAGTACGTCGCGGACAGCGGGCATCAGAGGTAAGAGGGCTTCAATATCGTTGCTCTTGGCTCGGAGGGTGACTACGCAGATCTCGAGCGTCGAAACGTTCTGTTGATGTTCGATACTCCCGTCAACGGTAAGGAAAACGTCGAAGTGAGAGGCAGCCAAGTGCAGAAGCCGGCCGTTTTTGAGGCCGGCCCATCCCATCTCGGGTACTGTCTGTACGTCGTAGGCTGCAAGCTCGCGCCTTAGCCGCCGCGGGAGGCACTCATCGAGTAGCACGCGCATCAGATACCAGCAGGTCCTTCGCCTGCTCCAGTACAGCTATAGCTTGGTCGTGTGTCACGGTAGGATAGTCGTCCAGGAAGTCTGCAAGTGGCCGATCCGCCTTCAAGTAGTCGAGGAGAGCCTGAAGAGGCACTCGAGTCCCAACGAACACGGTCGTTCCGCCGAGAATATCGGGGTCCCTGTGAATCACCTTTTTGCTCCGGACCATGCCAGTACCTCCCCGTTAGCCAAGCCATACTTTCCGCCGATTTGCAATCTCGGAGTCCAAAGCCTCGAAGGACTCTTTCGTTGCAATAGCCCCCGCGCGGTGTTATGCACGCTACCGTGAAAGCGTGCCTTCACATTGATGGTTCAACCGGCGCCTGCAGGGACGCCCAACCCTGACGGCTCCAGACCGTCGTTACGTCCACACCCCATGCGCAATTTCGATCTCCTTGAACCCAAGACTGTCAGCGAAGCCTGCGGGATGCTGGACGCCGGCGAAGACGTCCGCCCGGTCAGCGGCGGGACTGCGCTCCTCATTCTGGTCAAGCAAGGCCTTCTGCGGCCCGCGACCCTGGTGAACCTGAAGAAGCTGGAGGGCGCCAACGCCATCAGCCGGGACGGCGCCGGGGCCGTCCGCATCGAGGCCCTGGCCACCATCCACGAGGTCGAGACCTCGCCGGTGGTGCGGGAGCATCTTCCGGTGCTGGCCCAGGCCTGTCATCAGGTGGCCAACATTCGCATCCGCCATCTGGCCACCATCGGCGGCAATCTGGCGCATGGCGACCATCAGTCGGATCCGCCGGGGGTGCTGGTGGCCCTCGATGCCGAGATCGAGCTGAGCGGCGCCCGCGGCGTACGCACTCTCAAGGTCTCGGACTTTCTCCTCGGCATCTATGAGACCGCGCTGGAACCCGGCGAGATGGTCACGGCGGTCACGGTGCCGCCGGCCCAGGGACGGCGGGTGGGAAGCTACCTCAAGTTCACCACCGGCTCCTCGGAGGAGCGGCCGTGCGCGGGGATCACTGCCCTGGTGCGGCTGGAAGGCGACCGCCCGGTGGAGGCCCGGCTCGGGGTGGGGGCGGTGGGGCCGCGGCCCTTGCTGCTTTGCCGGGACGATCCCACGGAGGCGGTCCTGGAGGAGATGGCCGACCGCGCCGCCGAGGACATCGACCCGATCCCGGACCTGCGCGGTTCGGCGGAGTACAAGCGCCATCTGGTACGGGTCCTGGGCCGGCGCGCCCTGGCCGCGGTGTGGCAGGAAGCCTGTTCATGAGCGCCGTCGGCGACAGCACCCAGCGGGTGGACGGTAACGCCAAAGTCGCCGGCACCGCCCAGTACACCGCCGATATCGAATTGGCCGGCATGCTCCATGCCAAGGCGCTCCGCAGCCCGCATCCCCACGCCAAACTGGTCAAGATCGACGTGAGCCGGGCGGCGGCGTTGCCCGGGGTGATGGCCGTCGTCACCCGGGACGACCTCGAGGGGCTGAACCCCTACTACGGCGCCGTGGTGGAGGACCAGCCGGTGCTGGCCATGGACCGGGTGCGCTGCGTCGGCGACATCGTGGCGGCGGTGGCGGCGGAGGAGCGCGAGATCGCGGAAGAGGCGGTGGAGCTCATCGAGGTGGAATACGAGCCTTTGCCCGCGGTGTTCGACGTGGTGGAGGCGGCGCAGGTCGGCGCTCCGATCATCCATGAGGAACGCTTCGAGACCCAGGCGGCGATTTTCCGCGAGCAGCTCAACCTCAACGCCGGCGGCAACGTCTGCAGCGTGTTCCGGGCCGGGGACGGCGATGTCGACGCCGGCTTTGCCGAGGCCGACGAGGTCTTCGAGAACACCTACCGCATGCCGCCGGTGCAGCACGGCCACATCGAGCCCCACGTGGCCACGGCGGTCTGGGAATCGCCCAACCGCCTCGTGGTCCACACCCCGTGCCAGAACGCGGTGGGGCTCCAGGAGCAGTTGGCGCGGATCTTCGACATTCCCGAGAGCGGCGTCCGCGTAGTGGTGCCGTTCGTGGGCGGCGGCTACGGCGGCAAGACCCACGCCCGGCTGGAGCCGGTGACGGCGCTCCTGGCACGCAAGGCCGGCCGACCGGTCCAGTGGGTGCTGACCCGGGAGGAGGTGTTCCTCACCGGGCGCCGCTACGGCGGGTTCGTCAGGATGAAGACCGGCTTCAAGCGCGACGGCCGCCTGGTGGCGCGGGAGGTGGAGGTCTTCTACGACCTCGGCGCCTACGCTCTCTCCGGACCCGCCAACGCCAAGACCGGTTCCTACGTCGCCAGCGGGCCGTACCGGGTGCCCAACCGCCGGCTGACCACCTACGCCGTCTACACCAACCTTCCCCCGGCGGGTCCCTACCGCGGCGTGGGGGTGCCCCACGTGGCCTGGGCCTACGAATCGGAGATGGACCGCATCGCCCGGCACCTCGGCATGGACCCCGTGGAGCTGCGGCTCAAGAATCTGTTTCAGGAAGGCGATATCTTCGTCACCGGAGAGTCGCTGGTATCGGTGGGCATCTCGGACTGTCTCCGCCAGGTGGCCTCGGCCATCGGCTGGCGCGGCCGGGAGGAACAGGACGACGGCGCCGGCCAAGGGTCGCTGAGGCGCGGCAAGGGACTCGCGGTGATCATGAAGAGCACCACCACGCCCACGGCGTCCGCCGCCAGCGTGCGGCTCAACGGCGACGGTTCGGTCATGCTCATGACCAGCAGCACGGAAATGGGGCAGGGCGTGCGCACCTGTCTGGCACAGATCGTCGCCGAACGCCTGGGCCTGCCGCCGGAGCGGGTCACCGTGTCCGCGCCGGACACCGACGTGACTCCCTACGACAAGTCCACCAGCTCCAGCCGCACCACCTTCCACATGGGCAACGCCGCGCTGCGAGCCGCCGAAGAGGTGCGCGAGCAACTGCTGGAGGCCGGGGCCCAGGCGTTGGAGGTGGA
>JAPOQB010000658.1 GCA_026710965.1 Deltaproteobacteria bacterium
CACTGGAGCGGCTATCAGGCCAGAGAACTGCTGTCCCGACAGCGCTTTGCGGAGATAGGGCATCTCATGGGAGCGCTACCGGGCGTGTTCATGATCTTGGGCAACGCCGTCGTGCTGGGAGTGGCGGGCTGGCGCGTGATCGAGGGCGACATGTCACTGGGCATGATGATGGGATGTTACGTCCTGGCGACATACTTCCTGTTGCCCATTGGCCGCTTCGCCCAGTTCGCCGACCTGTTCCAGGTCCTGGAGGCCAACCTGCAACGGCTCGAAGACGTGATGGACGCCCCCGAAGACGCGTACTTTCAGGAGGGCGGCGAACAGCCCACCGCGACCGACGCTGCCCTGAGCCGGATCGTGCGGCTGAGCGGGCAACTCGAACTGCGCAACGTGGAGTTCGGCCACAAGGCGAACCGGGAGCCGATGCTCCGGGACTTCAATCTGACCATCGAGCCGGGGCAGCGGGTGGCCGTGGTTGGCCCCACCGGGTCTGGCAAGTCGACGCTGGCGCTGCTGGCGGCAGGGATCCACCTGCCCTGGTCAGGAGGGGTCTTTCTGGATGGCCACCCGCGCGCCGACATCCCCCGCGGCCTGCTTGGTAGCTCGGTGGCCATGGTCGACCAGCGCATATTCCTGTTCGCCGGGACCGTGTGGGAAAACCTGAGCCTGTGGAACCCTGAAGCCCCTCAGCAGGATTTGGTCGCCGCGGCCACCGACGCCGCCGTGCACGATGAAATCATGGCGCGGCCGCAGGGCTACGATGCGCCCGTGGTCGAGGGAGGGCGAAACTTCAGCGGCGGCCAGCGCCAGCGCCTGGAGATCGCCCGCGCACTGGTAGGGAACCCCTCACTGTTGATACTGGACGAGGCCACCAGCGCGCTGGATCCGATCACTGAGATGCGCATCGACGACGCCCTGCGCCGGCGCGGATGCAGCTGTCTGATCGTGGCACACCGCCTCAGCACCATCCGAGACTGCGACCTGATCGTGGTTCTGGACGGCGGGCGGGAAGTACAGCGGGGTACGCACACCGAGCTGATGCTGGACAAGGACGGCCTCTACTACCACCTGATGGAGACGGAATGAGCAACGACCCGGACCAGGTGGGTGGAGAGCCGGGCGCGGGCCGCCTGGCCGAACAGGCGGTCGCCCGCGGCGAACTGGTGGCCGGCGGCGGCAACCGCCCCTTCCACCTCTCCGACCCTGGCGTCCTGTGGTTCGTGGCCGAGGGGTCAGTGGACGTGTTCGCGGCCCGCCGCAGGGGCGACGGGGTGCCGACCGACTTCAGGCACCTCTTGCGCGCAAGCGCCGGGCGGCTGTTGTTTCCCGCTACCGAGGGACTGACCGGGACTGTGCTGGTGGTCAAGGGCCTTCCTGGTTCTGCGCTGAGCCTGATGCCGATGGACGCGCTTGACGACGCCGGATGCGATGAACAGGTTATCGAGCAAGTGGAGGCCTGGGTTTCCGAGGTGTCCGAGGCGGTGACACGAGAGTTCACCTACCGCCCGCGCATCGACCGGCTGCTATCGACGGAGGTGGTGGAGCAGCTGGTGGAGGTAGGGCAGGTGCTGTCGGCGCGCCGTGGCGTGGTTTGGGTGTCCGACGGAGAAGCGAGCCTTGCGTACCTGGGCACGGAAGAGGGGGACCCGGACGGTCCCGGGGTGGTGCCGGTCACCCCCGCAAGCTGGGTGACCACGTCCAAGGGGACCAGCCTGCGCTGTGCCGGCACGCATGAGATCCACAGGGAAGGGCGCCTGATGCCCGCCCTGGCGGCCTTCAACGAGCTGGCCTTGAGCGCCGATGACCTCAACCGGCGTCTGCTTCTGGCCGACGTCGTCAACCTGCAAACGAGCAGCGCCGAGTACCGCCGCAGGGGTGAGCAGAACGCGCGCCGCCGCCTCTTCGGGGTGCTGGAACCGGGCGCGCGGCGAGAGGGAGACGACCTGCCCCTCCCGGGGGCGCTGCAATGGGTCGGCCGTCACGAGGGCATCGCCTTCCGCATGCCTCAGGGTCGGGCGGAGCGCCCGGGATCCGCCGCAGAGGCGCCGTCGCTGGCCGACATCCTGGTGGCCTCGGGGGTGCGCATGAGACGTGTCGCCCTGCGCCCGGAGCAACGCTGGTGGCTGGGTGACAGCGGCGCAATGCTCGCCATTCGTCGGGACGACGACATGCCGATCGCCCTGCTCCCGGCCCGCTGGGGACGCTACCGGATGGTGGAGCCGGAGTCCGGTCGCCTCCTGCGCGTCAATGCCCGTCGGGCCGAGTCGCTGGAAGGGGAGGCCTATTTCTTTTACAGCCCTCTGCCGGACAACGGCCCGGTAGATGCCCGTCAGTTTTCACGGTTGGCCTTCCACCGCGTGGGGGCCGGCCTGGCCCGACTGGCCGCGGCCGGGCTGCTTGCGGGCGTAGCCATGCTGGTCCCTCCGGTGCTGCTGGGAGTCTTCGTGGGGCAGGCGCTGCCCTCCGGCTCCCTGGAAATGCTGGGGACGTTGACCGTGGCCGCCGTGCTGATCGCGCTGCTCCTGGGAGTGTTGCAGATGATCCAGGGCACGGCTTTGATGCGGCTGGAGGGACGGGTGACGGCGCGCGCCGGAGCGGCCCTGTGGCACCGGATGCTGGATTTGCCGTCAGGTTTCTTCCGCCGTTTCACCGCTGGCGACCTCGCCACGCGGGCCATGTCGCTCCATGAGCTACGGGACCAGGTCTCTGGCATCGTTGTGAGCGCGCTGTTGTCGGTCCTCTTCCTGCTCCCCACCTTTGCCCTGCTCTTCCTCTACAACGCCGCCTTGGGCTGGCTGTGCCTGGGACTGGGGCTGGTCTCTCTGGGCGTCACCCTTGTGCTGGGCCTGATGCAGACGCCCTTCCACCGCCGGCGGCTGGCCGTCACGCGGCAATTAGCGGGGATACTACTCCAGCTGATTGGTGGGGTGGCCAAGCTGCGGACTGCGGGCGCCGAGGGGATGGCCTTCATCATGTGGGCTCAGGGGTACCGGGAGCAGAAACAGATTGAGATGAGATTGGGGGCGTACCAGGAGCACTTGATGGCCTTTACCGCAGCCGTGCCCCTGTTCGCCACCGCGGCTCTGTTCGCCCTGGCCCTGACCATCGGCGGGGATGACCTGGCGGTGGGCAGCTTTTTGGTGGTGTACGCCGCATTCATGGTGTTCACCGGCGCGGTGGTCCACCTTGGCAGCGCCTTCTCCGCCATCGCCGCCATACTCCCTGCGGTGCAGCAGATGAAGCCCATCCTCGCCGAAAGCCCCCGGAACCTGGCATCGGACCTTCCCGCTCCCGAGCTGAAGGGCGAGGTGCTGCTGGACCACGTGAGCTTCCGCTACTCCGACGACGGGCCACTGGTTCTGAATGACGTCACCATCCATG
>JAPOQB010000297.1 GCA_026710965.1 Deltaproteobacteria bacterium
AAGATGTTGTAGCGCTCTCCGTCGAGGCTCTGGTTGTTGGCCCAGACGGCGAATTCCTGAGGGGTGGGGGCGTGGCCGAGATCCCTGGCGCAACGTCGCACCACGAAGCCGAGCATCACCTTCTGGCCCCTGCCGTTGTCAGCGCCGCACGACATACCGGATTTTCTTAGGCGATCCCTCGAAGAGTTTCAACCCGGCCGCAGGCACAGGAGGCACGCTTGGCGACTCGCAGACGTCCGAAACTCAACATGGAGCGCATCCGGGAGGCGGCCGAGCGGCTGCGCAACTGGGGCCGGTGGGGCAAGGACGACGAGGTCGGCACGCTGAACTTCACCACGCCGGAAGACGTCGTCGCCGCCGCGCAGCTCGTGCGCAGGGGCCGGGTGTTCTCCCTGGCCCTCGACTTCGACGCCTCGGGCCCGCAAGGCGGCAAGAGCAACTATCCCGCCATGGGCCGTTTCAATCCCATACACCTCATGCTCCGCACCGGCACGGACGCCTACTCGGGCGTGCTCGACCACCGGGGCATCCGGGGCGCCGACGACGTCATCATCATGCCGCTCCAGGCCGGCACCCAGTGGGACGGGCTGGCGCACATCTTCTACGAAGACCGGATGTACAACGGCTACGACTGCCGGCTGGTCACCACCGGCGGGGCCGCCAAAAACGGCATCGAGAAGACCCGGGACAAGATGGTCGGCCGCGGCGTGCTGCTGGACGTGGCCCGGGCGAAGGGCGCCGATTGGCTGAAGGACGGTTATGCCATCACCAACCGCGACCTCGACCGCACCCTGAAGGCCCAGGACGTGGAGGTCCGGCGGGGCGACTTCGTGCTGGTGCGCACGGGCCAGATGAAGGCCAAGCTGGACGCTGGTTCCTGGGACGGTTATCCGGGCGGGGACGCCCCGGGGCTCGGTTTCGAGACCCTGGACTGGCTCCACGCGAAGGAAGTGGCCGCGTTGGCCACCGACACCTGGGGAGTGGAGGTCCGCCCCAACCAGACCCGCGAGGCCAACCAGCCTTGGCACTGGGTCAGCATCCCGAACATGGGCCTCACCGTGGGCGAGATCTTCCATCTGGAAGAACTCGCCGAGGACTGTGCCGAGGACGGGCGTTACGAGTTCATGTTCGTGGCCCCCGCGCTGCCGGTCACCGGTGCGGTGGGCTCCCCCACGAATCCCTTGGCCATCAAATAGATCGATGAACGGGCGGCGGCGCGGGGACGACACCGCGGGCCGCCGGACAGGAGGAGATGAAATGGCGGCGCAGCTTGGCTCGGTATGGCTTCAGGAACTGACCTGGGAGGATGTCGGGGCGTACCTCGAGGACTCCGACATCATCATCTGTCCGGTGGGCAGCACCGAAGAGCATGGCCCCGCCGGCCCTCTGGGGCTGGACTGCCTCATCGCCATCGCCCTGGCGGAAGACGTGGCCCGGGCTACCGGAACGCTGTGCACGCCGCCGTTGTGGTTCGGCGACTCGCCGCATCACCTGGGGTTCCCGGGAACCATCTCGCTCCGCACCGAGACCTTGATGGCGGTGATCCAGGACATGAGCCGCAGCCTGCAAAAGCACGGCTTCCGGAAGATCCTCATCATCAACGGACACAAGGGCGCCAACCTCCCCGGCTTGCTGGCGGCCACCAAGAACCTGCGCGAGTACGAGATGCCCGAGGTCTTCTTCGCGGTCATCGACCCGGTGAAGATCGCCAAGAAGATCGCCAACGAGATCAAGGAAGCCAAGGAGCACCATAGCGGTGAGCTGGAGATCTCGGAGTGCTGGTACAAGTACCCCCACCTGATCAAGCAGGAGAAGCTCACCACCTCGCAGGTGGACTTCGACGAGAATTTCTCGCCGTGGTCCCACGGCGACCTCTTCTCCGCGCCGCACGAGGTCATCGACATTCCCTGGACCAGCACGGAGCAACGCCGCATCGTCCCCACGGGCTCCTTCAGCCCTTCCATCAAGGCGTCGCCCGAGAAGGGCAAGGCATACCACGACTACATGGTCGACCAGATCGTCCAGTTCATCGGCTGGCTGCGGAACTACGACGGGCCGGTGGCGCAGGTTTGACCCGCGTGGACACGGACGAAGCACACGGCCCGGCGCCTACCGGACTCCCGGCCAACACCCGGCGCCTTCATGACCGGGGCCGGGAGATCTATCTCGTCGGCACCGCGCACGTGTCTTCGGAGAGCGTCCAGGACGTGCGCAGGACCGTGGAGACAGTGACGCCCGACGCCATCTGCGTGGAGTTGTGCCAGGCCCGGTACGAGGCCTTCACCCGGCCTGACGCCTGGCGCAAGATGGACGTCTTCAAGGTCATCAAGGAGGGCAAGGCCGCGCTCCTGTTGAGCCAACTGATCATGTCGGCGTTCTACAAGCGCATCGGCGACCGGCTCGGGGTCCGGCCCGGCGCCGACATGCTGGAGGGCGTCAAGCTGGCGCATGAGCGCGGCGTGGAGCTTGTGCTGGTGGACCGCGACGTCCAGGTGACATTGAAAAGGACCTGGCGCGGCCTCAACTACTGGAACAAGCTGAAGCTGCTCTTCGTGCTTCTCAGCAGCGTGGTGGTGGAGCCGGAGATCGACAAGCAGGCGGTGGACGATCTCAAGCGGCAGGAACGGTTGGGGGACGTCCTGGTGGAGTTCGCCAACGCCTTTCCCGCCATCAAGCACTCGATCATCGACGAGAGGGACGTCTACCTGGCGCAGAAGATCCGGGAAGCCGAGGGCGAGAGGGTGGTGGCGGTGGTGGGCTCGGGGCATGTGCCGGGCATCGCCCGGGCGATTCACACGGACCATTCGCTGGCTCCTCTCGAGACCGTCCCCGAGCGTTCGCTGTGGTCCAGGAGCATCAAGTGGCTGGTGCCTTCCCTGATCGTGGCGATCATCGCCTACGGCTTCTACCGCGCCGGCGCCGCCCACTCCCTGGAGTCCGTCTCCATCTGGGTGCTGGTGAACGGCGTTCTGGCGGCGGCGGGTGCGGCGCTGGCCCTGGGCCACCCGGTGACGGTGCTGGCCGCGTTTCTGGCGGCTCCCATCACCAGCCTCAACCCCGCCATCGCCGCCGGCTGGGTGTCGGGACTGGTCCAGGCCTGGGTCAAGAAGCCCACCGTGGCCGACCTGGAGGCCATGGGCGAGGTCGTGACCGCGTTCCCCAAGGGGCTTTGGCGCAACCCCGTCTCGCGTATCCTGCTCGTCGTCGTGTTCTCGAACCTGGGGAGCACCCTGGGCACTTTCATCAGCGGCAGTTGGATCGCCGCGCGTTCGTTCTGAAGATCGGTTTCCGGACAAGGAGGAACCCATGGCAGAGCCGGCAACACTCAAAATTGGTTTCGTCACACCCATCTCGAGCTCAAGCGCCCACTTCGAGCCGTTCCGGGCCTTCATCCCCGAGGAAGTCGAGATGGACTTCGAGGGGCTGGGAATCGTCCGCGGGTCCCTGGAGAGCCTCAGGGGCACCGACGACATGGTGGTGGAGACCTCGGCCCGGCTGGCGCGGGAGCGTGGCTGGAAGGGTGTCATCGTCAGCGGGGCGCCGGTGGAGGTGCTCAATCCGGGACTGCTGGGGCGGTTGAAGGATGCGGTGGACGTGCCGGTGACGACGGCGCTGGAATCGTGCGTGGAGGCGCTCAAGTCTCTTTCGACTCCCAGGGTGCTGCTGCTGACCCCGTTCGTCGAGTCCATGAACAAGCTGATCCGCGACTACCTCACCGCCTGCGGCATCGAGGCGATCTCGCCCGCGGATACCTTCGACGACTACCGCGACGCCATGACGGTGGAGCCCGAGGACGTGTACGCGCTCACGGAAAAAGCGCTCGCGGCGAACCCGGACGTGGACGCGGTCTATTTCCAGGGAGCGGTGCTGGACCCGCTGAAGGTGTTGGACCGGATCGAGCAGAACCTCTCGCGGCCGGTGGTGGCCAGCAATCCCGCCATGCTCTGGTTCATGCTCTCCAGGGTCGGGTTTTCATGCAGCATTGCCGGCTACGGGAAGCTGCTGCGGGACTGGCCCGACATCACGGGCTGAGAGTCCGCCCGCTACGACCGGAACCACCTGGAACCCCAACCAATGGCTCCGAGGCCCACGACCGCGCCGAAGATCCACTGCCAGTAGGTTTCCAGTACGAGTTTTCCCTCGATTTGTTGCTTGAGGGCGTCGCGCTCGGCCTCCGCCTTGGTCATCTGCAGCGCGAGTTTCTGCTTGTCGACGCCCAGGGCGGTAACGGCTTCCTGCTTCTCTGTGCGGGTCTGTTCGAGCGAGCGGTTGGTTTCCGCCAGTTGCTGCCGTAGCTGCGCGGCGGCCTGGTTGTGGGCGGCCGTGAGGGAGGTGAGCCTGTCTGCCGCCTCCTTTTCCTTGGCGGCCAGATCGGTCACGGCCTGCTGCTTCTCTGTGCGGGTCTGTTCGAGCGAGCGGTTGGTATCTTCCAGTTGCTGTTGAAGCTGCGCGGCCGCCTGCTGGTGGGCGGCGGTGAGGGCGGCGATCTTGTCTGCCGCTTCCTTTTCCTTGGCGGTGAGATCGGCCATCGCCTGTTCTTTTTCGCTGCGGGTCTGTTCGAGCGAGCGATTGGTTTCGTCCAGTTGCCGCTGAAGCTGCGCGGCGGCCTGTTCGTGGGCGGCGGTGAGGGCGGCGAGTTTCTCGGCCGCTTCCTTTTCCCTGGCGGCGACATCGGCTACCGCTTTGGCTTTCTCGCCCCGGGTCTGCTCGAGGGAGCGGTTGGTCTCATCCAGTTGCCCCTGAAGTTGCGCGGCGGCCTGTTCGTGGGCGGTGGTGAGCGAGGTGAGCTTCTCGGTCGCTTCCTTTTCCCTGGCAGCCAGGTCGGCCAAGGCTTGTTCCTTCTCGGCGCGGGTCTGTCCCAGCGAACGATTCACCTCCGCCAGGCGTTGTTCAAGTTGCGCCACGGCGGCTTGAGCCTGTTGTCTCTGCGACTCTCCGACAGCCTGTTCGACGGCGGACTTCAGTTGCCCCAATTGCGTCGTGAGGTCTCCTTGGACGACCGTCAAGGCCGCGAGCGCCTGGTCCTTTTCGGCCTGCGTCCGTTCGAGAGACCGTGTCGCTTCGGCCAGTTGCTGCCGCAGTCGTCCGGTGGCTTCTTCATGGCCGGCCCTCAACGTCGCCAACTGTTTCGCAAGGCGTTGTGAATCGGCGGTCAGGGCGGCGATTTCCTGGTCCTTTTTCGTCTGCACTTGTTCGAGGGAAGCCGTGGCCTGTGCCAATTGTTGCCGCAACTGGCTGACGGCCTGTTCGTGGGAGGTGGTGAGAGAAATCAGGCTTGCGGTGGTCGCCCGTTCCCTGGCGGCGAGGTCGGCCAAGGCCTTTTCCTCATCGGCGCGGGTCTGTTTCAGGGCGCGAGTGGTCTGACCGAGTTGCTGCCGGAGCTCTGTGACGGCCTGTTCATGATCGGCGGCAAGGGCGGCGAGTTTCTCGGCGGCTTCTTTTTCCTTTGCGGCGAGGTTGGCCAGGGCCTCGTCCTTGTCGGCGCGGGTCTGGTTCAGCGAGCGGGTGGTCAGGGCCAGTTGCCGCTGGTGTTGTTCGACGGCCTGTTCATGGGCGGCGGTCAGGGAGGCGAGTTTTTCGCCGGCTTCCTTTTCCTTGGCGGCGAGGTTGGCCAGGGCCTCGTCCTTGTCGGCGCGGGTCTGTTCCAGTGAGCGTGTCACTTCCGACACTTGCTGCCGCAACTGTGCCATGCTGGCCTTCTGGTTGGTGACTTCCGCTTCCAGCGACTGCTTCACCGCGTTCAGCCGATCGGTTTGGGCGCTCATGCCGCTGATGACCCGATCTTGCTGGGCCACCTGGGTCCCAAGCCCTTCCACTTGCGCGGTCAATTCATCCCGGTTGCGTACAAGCGCGGCGAAGTTCTCTTCGAGATCGGCCTTGGCAGTCGCCAGAAGGGCGTTCTGCTGCACCAGGGAGTCCCTGAGACGGGCCAATTCCCGAACTCTGGCGTCCAGATCCTGTACTGCCGCCGCTTTTTCGTCGAGTTGCGCGGCATAGTCGTCGACGGTCTTGAGGGTGTTGTCCCGTTCGGCCGTCAAATCCGCCACTCTCCGCTGGTAGCGGTTCACGGTGTTGCTTCGTTCGGTGGCGGCGGTGTTCAACTCCTGCCGGACCTGGGCCAGGGATGCCGTCAGCTCGTTGATCTGTCGTTGCGCGTCCGCGAGTTCCTGTCCCCTCTGTTCGAGCCTGCCCTCGGACCGGGTCACGTCCTGCGTCAGTTCCGCGACTCTCGCTTCGAGAGTGGTAACCTCGCGTCCCCGTTGCTGCAGGTCCTGCGTCAGGGTGGTATTGTCCGCCTCTACGCGTTGCTTCTCGCGGTTCAGTTCCTCGTGTTCCTCGATGGAGACGCATGAGGCGAGGGA
>JAPOQB010000660.1 GCA_026710965.1 Deltaproteobacteria bacterium
CTCCCCCTGCATCTGCTCGCGCAGGTTCTTGTCGAGGGCGCCCAAGGGCTCGTCCAGCAGCAGCACGTCGGGCTCGAACACGAGCGCGCGGGCCAGCGCCACCCGCTGTTGCTGACCGCCGGACAGCTCCCGCGGGTATTTCACGGCGAACTCCGCCAGCCCCACCAGTGCCAGCGCCTTTTCCACCCGCGGCCGGATCTGGTCGCGTGGAAACTTCCGCATCCGGAGCGGGAAGGCGACGTTGGTCTCCGTGGTCATGTGCGGAAACAGCGCGTAGTTCTGGAACACCATGCCGATGTTGCGCCGGTAGGGCCGGACGTTGGCCAGCGAACGGCCTTCCAGCTCCAGAGCGCCGGCGGTGAGTTCCTCGAACCCGGCGATCATCAGGAGCGTAGTGGTCTTGCCCGATCCGCTGGGTCCCAGGAGCGTCAGGAACTCACCCTTGCGGACGTCGATGGAGATGCCGTCCACGGCGTTGACGCGGCCGTCGTAGGACTTCACCACGTCTCTCAGGCATAGGTACGCGTCGCTCATGTCTCGTTGGTCCGTTCCCGTCAATCCATTCCGTTCGTCCTGAGCGTAGCTCGGCGCAGCCGAGCGAAGTCGAAGGACACCATCTTCATTCCTTGAACTGGTCCCGGCGCCACTTGAACGCTCCGGCCAACCCCAACTCGGCTACCTTGGCCTGGAAGTCACGGTGTACCTGTGACTCGGTGGCGTAGGTGGGTGCGATGAGATCCACCGAGCTGTTGAAGGCCATGCGGATTCCCTGGGCCTCGAGAATTCGGTTGACGGAGGTGCGTGCGCAAAAGAGCGCCTCCGGGCCAATCAGGGCCAGACGCCGGGCGTACTTGAGCGTGGCTTCTTCGAGTTGATCGGCGGGCACCACGCGGTTGACCATGCCGATGTCCCGCGCTTCCACCGCGTCGATCATGTCGCCCATGTAGATCAGCTCCCGGGCGCGTTTGAGTCCGATGACCCAGGGCATCATCATCGCCGTGGCCGGGCCGGCGAAGCGTATCTCCGGTTCCCCGAACAGGGCGTCCTCGGCGGCGATGGTCAGGTCGCAGAGCATGGTCATGACGCATCCCTCGCCCAGGGCGTGCCCCCGTACCGAGGCGATGACGGGCGTGTGCAGATCCCAGATGGCAGTGGCCAGCCTGAGCCCACGGCTCAGCCGGTGGTGCGTGCGAATGGCGTGGTGCCGGTCCTTCTCCCGCTCCGGATCGTTGCGCTCCACGTCGTGGCCGGCACAGAAGCTCTTGCCCTCGCCGCGCAGCACGATGACCGTGACGGCGGGGTCCTGATCGGCGGTCTCGAGGGTTTCCAACAGCGCCTGCGAGAGCGCCCGGTTGAGGGCGTTGCGCTTTTCCGGCCGGTTGAGGGAGATGATGCCGATGTCGCCGTCCAAGCGGTAGGTGAGAACCGGGTCGGAATCTGTCATGTGTTGTCCTCCCGCGGGATGATCAGCGCGTCCACCACGATGCACCCTTGGCCCCGGGGAAGCGCCATGACCGGGTTCAGGTCGATCTCGGCGATGGAATGCCGCTCGGCCCAGGCGAAGTCCCCGAGCCCGGCCAGGCACTCGCGCACCGCCTGCACGTCGCGGGCCGCCCGTCCCCGCATGGCCCCCAGGAGCCGCCGGCCGCGGGTCTCGGCGATCATGGCGTTGACGTCGCCGTCGCGGAGGGGCAGCGGGCGGAGCGCGACGTCGTCGAGGATCTCCACCAGGACGCCGCCCACCCCGAACGCCAGCACGAGCCCGAAGTCGGGGTCGCGGCTCACGCCCATGAACAGCTCCACCGCATCCCGGACCATGGCCTGGACCACGAACACGGCATCGGACGGCGGGGGCGAAATCCGTTCCAGCCGGGCCGCCATCTCGTCGAACGCCGCGGCCAGCGCTGCCTCGTCCGCGAGGCCGGCGGCCACCAGTCCCAGGTCGGACTTGTGCGGGATGTTGTCGGACGCCGCCTTGAGCACGACGGGAAACCCGATGCCCCGGGCGGCGTGCAGCGCCTCCTCGCGGGATGTTGCGATCCGTTCCGGAACCACGGGAAGGCCGGCCTCGCCGAGCAGCTTCTTGGCATCCACCTCGTTGATTCGGGAACGCCGCGGTCTCCCGTTGCCCAGCCAACCGGCGACGCGGGCAGCCGGCGGCGGCTCCGGCAGAGGGTCGAAACCAGGCATGGACCAGCGCGCCAGCCGGTCGACGGCGCCCAGACCCTGCCGCGCCCCTCCGATGGTCGGGACGCCCGCCA
>JAPOQB010000242.1 GCA_026710965.1 Deltaproteobacteria bacterium
CCGCCCGTGTTGGCACCCGCGAGGAAATTCACCAACCTGTCGAGAACCGAGAGCGGCGGGAGGGAGCAGTCGATACCATGAGAACGGTGGACGTGATCGCCCATATCCTGAAGCGCGAGGGAGTCCCGTATCTGAGTTCGTTTCCGACCTCGACGTTGATCGAAGCGGCCGCCGAAACCGGCATTCGTCCCATCATCTGCCGCCAGGAGCGGGTGGGGGTGGGGATCGCCGACGGTTACAGCCGGGTCAACAACGGCCATCCGCCGGGGGTCTTCGCCATGCAGTTCGGCCCCGGCGCCGAGAATGCCTATGCCGGGGTGGCCACGGCCTATTCCGACGCCGTGCCGATGTTGCTGCTGCCTCTGGGACACACCCGCGAACGGGAAGGCGTGTTCCCCCAGTTCAGCTCGCTGAGGAACTACGCTCCCATCACCAAGTTCGTCGAGCAGATCACCACGGCGGACCGGGTCGTCGACACCATGAGGCGGGCCTTCGCCAGGCTCAAGATGGGCCGCCCGGGGCCAGTCATGGTGGAGATACCGGCGGACGTGGCCGGGGAGCAGCTCGACCCGGCCACGGTCGAAGCCTATCGTCCGGTGAAGGCCGCGGTGTCGTCGGCGGACCCGGCCGACGTCATGGCGGCGGCCAAGGCCCTGCTCGAGGCCCGTGATCCGGTGATCCATGCCGGCCAGGGCGTGCTCTATGCCCAGGCATCGCCGGAGTTGCTGGAGCTGGCGGAGCTCACGCACATCCCGGTGGTAACCACCATGGGGGGAAAGAGCGCTTTCCCCGAGGCTCACCCGCTGTCGCTGGGAAGCGCCTCCGGCGTCATGAACCGGCCGGTGTACCATTTCCTGAACAAGGCCGACCTGGTCTTCGCGGTGGGCACGAGCCTGACCCGCCACCCCATGACCACGCCGATCCCGGCGAACAAGACGTTCGTGCAGGCGACCGACGATCCCATCGACATCGGCAAGAACTACGATGTGGACTATCCCGTCATCGGCGACGCGAAGCTGGTGCTGGGACAGTTCGTCGAGGCCGTCAAGGAGCTGTTGAACGGCGCTTCCCGGAGCGAACGCTCGCCGGTGGAGGAGATTGCCGCGGTGCGGGCGGAATGGCTTCAGGAGTGGAATGCGAAACTGACTTCCAGGGAGGTCCCGATCAATCCCTACCGGGTCATCTCGGAGTTCATGAAGGCGGTGGATCCGGCCGAGGCCATCGTGACCCACGATTCCGGCAGTCCGCGGGATCAGATCATGCCGTTCTACCGGTCGGCGGGGCCGCGGTCCTACCTGGGCTGGGGCAAGTCCCACGGGCTGGGCACCGGCCTCGGTTTGAACCTGGGGGCCAAGCTGGCCGCGCCCGAGAAGTTCGTGGTGAACTTCATGGGGGATGCGGCCTTCGGCATGACCGGTCTGGATTTCGAGACCGCGGTCCGTTCCAACATCCCGATTCTCACCGTCGTGCTGAACAACTCCACCATGGCGGTGGAGACCCGCCACATGGCCGTGTCACACGAGCGTTACGGCACCCGGGACCTGGGCGGCAACTACGCCGACATGGCCCGGGCCATGGGAGGATGGGCCGAACGGGTGGAGGATCCCGCCGAGGCGGGTCCGGCCATCGTACGGGCCCGGCGGGCCACCGAGGAGGGCCGCGCGGCATTGCTGGAGTTCATCACCGGCGCGGAGATCGACTATTCCCACAAGGGTGCGTTTTCGTAAGGGGGCCAGGATTCAATGCGAAGATCTATCGGGTTCATCGCGCTCGGCGCGTTTTTGCTGTTCTCGCTCTTCGGCGAGGCGATCTATCTCTATACGGACTATCTCTGGTTCGGGGAGATCGGCTACGCCGGGGTCTTTACCAAGACTCTGTGGATCAAGGTGCTGCTGGGCGTGATCTCGGGCGTGCTGTTCTTCGGGCTGGTCTACGTCAACATCAAGCTGGCGGCCAAGCTTCGCGACGGCGTGGTCCCGCTCCAGAGCAAGAATCCGGAGGTCCCGGGTCCCGCGGAGCTGGATCCGATGATCCGGAAATTGCTGCTGCCGGTGGCGCTGGTCCTGGGATTCCTGGCCGCGCCCCAGGCGGCCATGCACTGGCAGTCCGCGCTGCTCTACTTCAACGGGGTCCCGTTCGGCATACAGGACCCGCTGCTGGGGAAGGACATCGGGTTCTATCTCTTCCAGCTTCCCGCCCTCGACGCTCTGTACAGGTGGTTCCTGGTATCGCTGGGCCTGTTGCTGGTGGCCACGGCCTTCATCTATCTGCTGTACGGAGGAATCCAGTACTCGGAGGAAGGGCTGTTTGTCCACCGGGCCGCGAAGATCCATCTGTCGGTGCTGCTGGCGTTGCTGCTGCTGGTTCAGAGCGGCGGCTATCTGCTGGACGCCTACAAGCTGCTCAATTCGCACAACGGGGTGGTGTTCGGCGCCGGTTACACGGACACACACGCAAGGCTCCCGGCGCTACGCGTGCTGGCGGTGGCGGCGCTGGCGGTGTCGGTGCTCTGCCTGTTGCAGATGCGCCGGCCCGGGCTCAAGTATCTCCTGATCGGGCTGGGCTCCCTGGCGGGACTCCATGCCATCGGCATGTACGCCTACCCCTCGTTTCTCCAGCAGTTCCACGTCGTCCCCAACGAGTTCGTGGCCGAGACCCCTTACATCGAGCGTAATATCCGTTCCACGCGGCACGCCTACGGCCTCGACCGGGTGGAAGCGCAGGAGTTTCCGGTCAACGAGGTGCTGACCGCCGAAGACCTCCAGAAGAACGAGGCCACGGTCAAGAACATCCGGCTGTGGAACTACATGCCGCTGTTGTCCACCTACGCCCAGCTACAGCAGATCCGCACCTACTACGAGTTCGTGGACGTGGACAATGATCGCTACAAGATCGACGGGAACTACCGTCAGGTGATGCTCTCGGCCCGTGAGC
>JAPOQB010000661.1 GCA_026710965.1 Deltaproteobacteria bacterium
CAACACCGTGCCGTCCCGCTTGGCCTTCCGGTAAAGGTAGTCCGCGGCCATGATGCCGCCGGCGCCGGGCATGTTCTGCACGACAAACGACGGGTTACCCGGGATATGCCTGGGAATGTGTCGCGCAATGAGGCGCGAGTAGGTGTCGTTACCCCCTCCGGGGCTCGAAGAAACGATCAAACGGACTCTCTTGCCCTTGTAGAAATCGTCCGCTCCGTGGAGCGGGCCGGAAATCATGACAGCCAGAAGCAAGGCGGCCATGGCCATGAATAGTCTCATCGGTACCTCCTGATCGGTTGGTTTTTTCGCACCGGGAGACTTTATCCAAGGATCTTTCGGAGTGTCAACCCGGAGCAGGGCAACTTGACAGCCTCGGGCTTTTCCAATAAGCGCTCTCTGGTAGACGGAGTGGCACCGGCCACGCCTGGAATCCCTACCATGGCAGAGATCGTTCTGGCGCTGGCCACCTCCCACACCCCGCAGTTGAGTGTCGCCGACTGGCGCCTGCTGCAGACCAAGGACGAAACCGACCCCCGGCTGGACTATCCCGCGCTCCTGGCCGGGGCGAGGGCGGACATCGCCCGGGAGACGACCCCCGAGAGATTCCGGAAACGATTCGATGCGTGCCAGCACGCCCTGAGAGTGCTGGGCGACCGGCTGCGGGAGGCCGGCCCGGACGTCATCGTCACGTTGGGCGATGACCAGCACGAGCAGTTCCTGGACGACAACATGCCCACCTTCGCCGTCTACCACGGACCGGAGCTGGCCGTTCCCCCGCGCGTGGGGGCCATGCCGGAGTGGAAGAAAGCGGAGCAGAGGGGCTGGACCGAGACCGCCCCGGTCTATCAAAACCACACGGAACTGGCGGAGTATCTCATCGCCTGGCTTTCGGACCATGAGTTCGACATCGCCCGAACCAACCGGTTGCGCGAGGGCATCGGGCATGCGTTCAGCTTCCTCTACCGGCGCATTCTGCCAGGCGGTACCCTGCCCATGGTGCCGGTGATGGTCAATACCTACTATCCGCCAAACCAGCCCACGCCCGGGCGGTGCTACGACCTGGGACGGTGCATCCGCCAGGCCCTCGAATCCTGGGACTCCGACGTCCGGGTGGCCGTGATGGCCTCCGGCGGCCTGAGCCACTTCGTCGTCGACGAAGACATCGACCGGGCCACGCTGAAGGCACTGGCCGAAAAGGACGTCGACATCCTCCGCTCGCTGCCGCGGGAAAAACTCAGGAGCGGCACCTCCGAGATCCTCAACTGGGTCGCCTTGGGAGGTGCCGCCGAGCCCATGGAGATGACCCTGGTGGACTACGTCCCCGGATACCGCACCCCGGCCGGCACGGGGTGCGGCATGGGCTTCGCCTACTGGGAACCGTCGTCCGCCAGGTAGTCGAACGAGGATCAGGCAATAGACCTCCCGCACACCTCTACCGACGACGCCGGCTTCCGGCAGCAGGCCCCCGCCGTGCTGCTGATGGCGGCGATCTTCCTGCTGAACTTCACCGGACGCGTCATCCTGGCGCCCTTGCTGCCCATCGTGGAGACGGACCTGGACATCACCCACGCCCAGGCCGGCATGTTTTTCCTGTTCATCTCCGCCGGGTACCTCACCGCCATGTCCGGGGCCGGGTACGTATCGGCCCGGTTGACGCACCACCGCACCATCGTGCTGTCCTTCGGCCTGCTGGGCCTGTCGACCATGGCGGTGGCCGGAGCGCCTTCCCTGTCGAGCATGCGCCTCGGGCTCTTCACCATGGGCCTGGGAGCCGGGCTCTACCTGCCGTCGGCCATCGCCACCATCACCTCCCTGGTCACCCGCCCCCACTGGGGCAAAGCCATCTCCATCCACGAACTGGCGCCCAACACGAGCTTCGTCGCCGTGCCGTTGCTGGCGGAGCTTCTGCTCCGGAGCCTGTCGTGGCGTTCCATCCTCTTCCGTTTCGGGGTCGTCACCTTCCTGGCCGGCGGGCTCTACGCCGTCCTCGGCCGCGGCGGCAAGTTTCCCGGCGAGCCGCCCGCCCTCTCCGTCATCTGTCGGTTCCTGAAGGACCCCATGCTGTGGATCGTTCTGCTGATGTTCATCATGGGCGTCGCCATCACGCTGGCCGTCTTCACCATGCTGCCGCTTTACCTGGTCTCGGCCCGCGGCCTTGGGGAGGGTTGGGCCAACACCCTGGTGGGGCTCTCCCGGGGCGCCTGCCCCTTGCTGGCCCTGGTGGCGGGCTGGGCGGCGGACCGCTTCGGCGTCCGCCGCACCCTGTCCGTGACCCTGGCCCTGAGCGGCATCACCACGGCATTGCTGGGGCTCGTGCCGGATCCCTGGCTGGCGGCGGCGGTCTTCATCCAGCCGTCGGTGGCGGTGGGCTTCTTCCCCGCCGGCTTCACCGCCCTCTCGACCCTGGGCGACGCACAGACCCGCGGCATGGCCGTATCGCTGGTGGTGCCCGTGGCGTTCGTCATCGGCGGCGGGGTGGCCCCCTGGTTCCTGGGCCTGGCCGGCGACCTGGGCGCCTTCCACCTGGGTTTCGTCGGGGTCGGGCTGTTCACGTTCCTGGGCGCCGGGGTGGCGCTGCTCTACAAGCCTCGACACGGGGCGTGAAACCGGGCGGTATTCCTGAAAGCTTTGGAACATCTTGACATAGCGACTCCATAGCATCATGATGATGCCATGAGGACGACGCTGACTTTGGACGACGACATTGCGGACTACTTGAAGGCGCAGAGCCGGCTGCATGACAAGCCGTTCAAGCAGGTGGTAAACGACGTGTTGCGGCGCGGGATGGCGCCCCGCTCCCGACGAACCGGACCGCCCCGATTCCGTATCGTTCCCAACAACAGCGGACTTGCTCCCGGCATCGACCCACGGAGGCTCAATCAGCTCAACGACCAGCTTGAAACCGAAGAGTTCGCCGGCCGAGGCACGCGTTGATCATCCCGGACATCAACCTGCTCGTTTACGCCTACAACAAACGTGCGCCTGATCACGTCGCCGCCAAACGCTGGTGGGAAGGTTTGGTCAACGGCTTGGAACCCATCGGCGTGCCGTGGGTGGTGTCGACCGGATTCGTGAGGCTGATGACCAATCCAAGTGTACTTGCCTCCCCGGTCTCCCCCTCGGCGGCGATCGCGCATGTCAGGGGCTGGTTCCAATACCCACACGTCACGCCGGTCAACCCAAGCGCCGAACACCTGGATCATTTGCAGCGAAATCTGGTCGCCGCCGGAGTCGGCGCCACTCTCGTTTCCGACGCCCACATCGCGGCGTTGGCGATGGAGTATCAGGCGGAGGTGCACTCGAACGATTCCGACTTCGGCCGCTTTCCCGGCCTACGCTGGCGCAATCCGCTTTCATGAAGGACGGCAACACCATGAATCAACACACCGGATACAAACGCGACGAGGCCTCGGAGCAGCCGCCCTATCTCCATCCGGAGTACCGCTCCACGGCGCTGAGAGCGCCCAAGCGGCCGTTGGCGCCGCTGCCGCACACGCTGTCGGAGATCACCGGCCCCGTGTACGGTCACGAGAAGGTAGGACCCCTGGACCACGATCTCACCCGCCAGCATGACGGGGAGCCGCTGGGAGAGCGGATCATCGTCCTCGGTCGAGTGACGGACACCGACGGCAAGGCGGTGCCGGACGCGCTCATGGAGATCTGGCAGGCCAACTCGGCCGGGCGGTACCGGCACGAGATCGACAACCACCCTGCCCCCCTCGACCCCAACTTCAGCGGCGGCGGCCGCTGCACCACCGATCAGGACGGCCGGTACCGTTTCGTCACCATCAAGCCCGCCGCCTATCCCTGGGGCAACGATGCCAACGCGTGGCGGCCGGCGCACATCCATTTCTCGCTCTTCGGCACCGCCTTCGTCACCCGGCTGATCACGCAGATGTACTTTCCGGGAGATCCGCTGCTCGCCTGCGACGCGATCTTCAACTCCATTCCCGACGCAGGGGCGAGGAACCGGCTCGTGTGCAGACTCGACCTGGACCACACCGAACCCGAATGGGCGCTGGCCTACCAGTTCGATATCGTCCTGCGAGGGCGGGACGCCACGCCCATGGAGGGTTGAGGGAATGGCGGCAAGGCGCGGAACCACACCCTCCCAGACCATCGGCCCGTTCCACCGCATCATGGTGCCGTGGGAAGGCGGCGCCGAACTGGTGTCGCCGGACAACCCCGACGCCATCCGCATCGAGGGACGCATCCTCGACGGCGCGGGAGAACCGGTGGATGACAGCGTCGTTGAGCTATGGCAGGCCAATGTCCACGGCCGCTACGCCCATGTCGAGGACACCCGGGAGGTGCCGCTGGTGGCGGGATTCGACGGCTTCGGCCGCGCCATCACCGACGGCGAGGGCCGCTTCACCATCGTCACGGTGAAGCCGGGGTGCGTGCCGGGACCCGGCGAAAGCGTCCAGGCGCCGCATATCTCC
>JAPOQB010000400.1 GCA_026710965.1 Deltaproteobacteria bacterium
GCGCACCGCCGGCATCGTTCGGGATGACGCGCCGGAATTCGATGCCTTGATCGAAAGCATCCGGGACGTGGAAATCGAAGTGAACCGGCAGCCCCGAGAGTGAAGAATTTGCGTAGGCGATCTGATGGATCGTGGCATCCTCGTCCGAAGCCAGGCCGGCGGGCGCAGCACCAAGGGCATCACCCCTCATTGCTAATTGTTGCTCGGCTCATCTAGCCGAATCTTGAGAGAAGGCGATTCAGTATGCGGGCGGGCGCAGCACCAGCCATGAGCTTGCCACCGGAGAACGACGGCGATTGAAATGCGGAAAGGTTCAAATAGAATAGAGACATGGAGGACTTCATCGAAGGCATGCCCAAAGCCGAGTTGCATGCCCACGTGGAGGGGCCGGTGGAGCCGAAACCAAAATGCCAACCGCGGCACCGACCCCCTAGCCACGCGTTTCGCGCCATTCTCATACCGCTCGTCGTCTTGCTCCTGTACGGCTCCGTGCATGCCGAGCCGTACAAGGGCTTCCCGCGCGGGCATGCACTAGTAACGGCGGCCGAAGTCAAAGCGATGCTGGATGGACCCGCCCCGAAGCCGATCGTGCTGGCCGCGGTCCGGCAGGTCTCCTGGCTGCTCGGGCATATTCCCGGCTCCCTCCATGCCCCGCGCCGCGCCTACACCGGCCGGGACGGCATGGCAATGAGCCGTGAGCGCTTCCAGGAGTTCGCGCGCGGGCTCGGGATCAACAGCGATTCCACCGTCGTCGTCTATGACCAAACCTACGCCGCCGCGCGCCTCTGGTGGCTCTTCCGCCTGTACGGGAAGTCCGATGTCCGGGTGCTAGACGGCGGCCTGACCGCCTGGAAAGCGGCAGGTTACGACGTCGATCGCGGTCGCGGACATTCGGCCCCCAGAACCGGGGACTTCGTCGCAGCACCCGCCGTCGCCGGCTGGACCGCCGATATGGCGGATGTCCACCGAGGCCGTTCGGACGCGGGAACTCACGTCTGGGACACTCGCAGTGTGAAGGAATGGGACGGGTCGGTGCGGGTCCGCGGCCTCCCCCCCGGGCGCATCGGCTGGGCCCGCTTCATCGGATGGCGGGCTTTCCGAAAGGTGGACCAAGGCCGGCCGTCGGAGTTCCGGACCGCCGCCGAAATCGACGCGCTGCTACGGCAGGCTGGCTTCGAGCCCGGACACGATCACATCTTCTATTGCCACTCCGGCGTGCGTGCCGCCACGCCGTTCTTCGCGCTCTACCTGATGGGGTTCCCGGTGGAGAGATTACACCTTTACGATGGCTCCTGGATAGAATGGAGCCGGCGGAGGAGTGCGGACTAGAGGTCTGGTCCGCAGTGTTTTCAGTCCATGGGGGCTGTGACGTGTGCTGGGTTTTACCTCAATTCAGGGTCTTCAACTCCGGATAAACCTCCGTCGCGAACAGCTCCATGCTCCGCTTGGTCTCCTCATGCGTCATGAACCCCGCCTGGTTCATCATCAGCAGATGCCCCACCCCGCAGCGGTCGTGCAGATACTTGACCTTCTCGATGACCTTCTTGGGGGTGCCGGCGATGATGATGCCCTGGTCGATGAGTTCCTCGTAGCCGCGGTTGTAGCGGGCGTTGCCCTTGGGGTCGAAGAACCGGGTGAGGCCCTGGGGCGGGACGAAGCCGGGCGGGGCGAAGAAGCCCACGGGGCGGCGCTTGTTGAGGTACCAGAGGAGCTTGCGGCCGCCCTCTTCGGCTTTCTGGTCGGTCTCGCCGGTGAAGGTCAGGGCGCAGTAGGCGAATTTTTCGGAGCCCGGCTCGGGGTAGTTCATCTCCTCGCAGCGCTTGCGGTAGGCGGTGAAAAGGGCTTCGGTCTGTTCGTAGGAGGTGAGCACGGTGGCCAGGGTGTAGTCGTGGTCCGCCACCCAGGGCACCGCCGCCGGTTGGCTGCCGGTGATCCAGATGGGGGGATGGGGCTGCTGGTAGGGCCGCGGCCACGGGTTCACGTAGCGGTAGTGGTAGTGCTTGCCCTCCCAGTTGAACACGTCCTGGGTCTTCCACGCCTTGATGATCAGGTCGTGGGCCTCCTGCATCCGCTCGCGGGTGTCGGCGGGGTTGGTGTTGGCCGGATGGATCTCGGTGCCCACGCCCCGGACGAAGCCGGCGATGAGGCGCCCGCCCGAAATGACGTCCAGCATGGCGGCGTCCTCGGCCACCTGGATGGGGCTTCGGTGCGCCAGCGGGAAGCCCAGCACCAGCAGCTTGGCGCGCTTGGTGCGGCGCACCAGGGTGCCGGCGGTGATGGAGACGTTGGCCGCCATGCAGGTGGCGGTGGCGTGGTGCTCGTTGAGCATGATCTCCAGCCCCAACTCGTCGGCGTACTCGTATTCGTCGAGGTAGCGGTTGTAGAGATCGTGGGCGATCTTGGGGTCGCAGAAGCGGCTGGGCAAGGTCACCCGCATGGCCCCGTACGTTTCCTCCGCGTCGTCGGGGAGAAACGGATAGGGCATTTCGGTGAAGTGATAGGCCAGCATATCCTGGTCCTCCTCTAGAGAGAATGGCGCCCTTCGACTTCGTTCCGCTGACGCTCCACTACGCTCAGGACGAACGGTGGGAAAGGGCTTCCGCTATCTACCCCACAACCGCTCGAACGGTGGGAGGGGCCTTGCGCGATGTAGCCCGCAACTGTTCGAACGGTGGGAGGGGCCTTCCACCACGTATCCCACAACCGTTCGAACGGTGGGAGGCACCTCCCGCGAGTATCCCGCTACCGTCCGAACAGTGGGAGAGTCCTCCGCTACGTATACCCCAACCGTTCGTCCTGAGCGTAGCGAAGCGAAGTCGAAGGACGCCATACAACTAACCTTCCAGGAACTCCATGACTGCCCGC
>JAPOQB010000416.1 GCA_026710965.1 Deltaproteobacteria bacterium
CTTCAGGTTCTTCACTGAAGTCCGCTCGACCTGGGACGACTCCATGAAGAACAGAAAGCCGTAGAGCGCATTGTCGACCAGGTAGGCCTGGATCTCGCGGTAGAGACCCTTTCTCACCGATTGATCGGTCTGCCGGGCGGCGTTGTCGATCATGTCGAACAGCTTGTTGTCGCTTACGCCGGTCCGCTGAATGCGCGCGCGCCGTCCGAATATGCGTCCGAACGTCTGGGCCGGGTCGATGCCGGGCACCGTGAAGCGGCCGATACCGAACATGTGGTTCTTGGCCCGCAAGCTGGCCTGCATCGACTGGCGGTCGACGGTCTTGATCGTGAGATTGATGCCGGCCTCTTTCAGTTGCGCCTGCATGAGCTGAGCCACGGTCGAATCGGGCTGACGCTTGATGATGTCCAGTCGCGCGTCAAGGCCGTTCCCGTGCCCGGCTTCGGCGAGCAGCTTCTTGGCCCGCGCGGGATCATGACCGTACTTTTCAAGCGTGGCGTCGAACACCCAGTTCTGGTTGGGGATCAGGGTAGGAGTGACCTGTCCTCGGCCGAGGGTGATCACCTTCATCATCGTTTGACGGTCGAGGCCGAACAGGACCGCCTGTCTCAACCGAATGTCGTCGAACGGCGGCTTGGAAATGTTGAATGCGAACATGACGTGCCGGCCATTGCCGGTGCGCACGAGCCGGAGGTTGGCATCGCCGCTCACCGTCTTGAGATCCCGGGCCGAGACGGTGTCGATGACATGGACGTTGCCGGACTTGACTTCGATAACCTTCACCGCGCTCTTCTTGATGAACCGGATGATGACGCTGTCGAGATAGGGCAACGGCTTTCCATCGGCGCCGTTCCGCCAGTAGTTCGGGTTGCGTTCGAGGACGATCCTGGACCCTGACTGCCAACTGGCGAACTTGAAGGGGCCGGTCCCCGACGGGTTCCTGCCATAATCCTGCCCGTGCTTCTCGATGGCGGCGGGCGATGCAATCAGGCCGGCGAAGGCGATGGCCGGTAGCGCGGCCGAGCTCGCCGCCTTGAGATTGATCCGCAATTCGTGGGGGCCGCGCATTTCCACCCCTGTGATGGCCGACAAGTCGGAGGCCCGCGGTGCGTTCAGCTCCTTTGAGAGGGCGCGACGGAAAGTCACTGCGGCGGCTTCCGCGTTGAACGCCGTGCCGTCATGGAACTTCACGCCTTGCCGCAATGTGAAGTCGATGGATTTCTTGTCATCGGTAAATTTCCAGCTTGTCGCCAACCCGGGTCCGACTTCGCCGCTCCCCGTGATGTCCAAGAGCGACTCGTAGATCTGCCTCCAGACGTAATGGTCCAGATTGCCCCCGTCGCCGAACAACGGGTCGAGGGACTTCGGCTCCAGCACGGTAGCGCCGACAATGGTTCCGCCTCGTACCGGCTTGTCCTGGGCGAAGGCCGGGTATGCCGCGGCGACGGACACGAAAATCACGGTGGCGAGGAACACGGACAGGTTACGCGCGCGTCGCGTCCCCCAGTTTGCAATATTCATAGATCAACCTTTCCAGCGGATAATATTTGGGTTGCGTGGATCCTCAGCGAGGGGCGCCACGTTAACAAAACAGGTGGGCGCGTGTCAAATTTGCGAGATGGGCTCAGAACCTTTCAATCGGCCGAACCTTAACCTTTCAAATAGCCGATCACTGAGCTTGCAATCAGCCGGTCCGTGTGTAAGCCACGGCGACGGGCTCGACGCGGTTCCGTTTTGACGGCTTTGGGAGATTGGGGCGTCATGAACGATGAGGCGACGTGGAGGAGCGTGTGTGTTAGGCGCAACTCAGGCCTTATATGCGCAATAATTGCTTGCGCATAGGCTTGGTTTTTGCGCATAGGACTGGTAATTTGCGCGTATAGAGTCGTACGCGCAAGCTAAGGAAACACTGTGGCCAAACGAGATGCTGAAGAGGAACTGAAGGCCATCGAGGAGGCTGTGGAGCAGCACCCCGCAGGCATGACGGCGCCACAAATTCGCGACGCGCTGACGTCGGCAATGCCGCGCCGGACCCTTCAATATCGCCTCAAGGCTCTCGTCGATGGCGGGCGCCTCATCAGAGAAGGTTCGGGCCGCTGGGCGCGGTACCACATGCCGGGTAGAGTCTCGATTTCAGTCCAGGCCGTGGCAGGTTCGCCGACGGCGAGTATGAACCTCAAAGCTCTGCCAGCCCTGTCCGACCTCGGCGTCGAAATCAGGGACCTAGTCCGCCGGCCTTTGTTGGAGCGCCATCCGGTCGGTTACGAGCGTGCCTTTCTCGACAGCTACCGGCCCAACCACACGTTCTATCTCTCGCAGACGGAGAGAGACCGCCTCCGGGACATCGGCAGGCCGAACCATGCCGAGCAGGCTGCCGGCACTTACGCCAGGAAGATTCTGGACAGGCTGCTGATCGATCTCTCCTGGAACTCAAGCCGCCTTGAGGGAAACACTTATTCACTGCTTGAGACCAAGCGTCTGATCGAGCGGGGCAGGGCGGCGGAAGGGAAGGAACAAGTCGAAACGCAGATGATCCTGAACCACAAGGACGCGATCGAGTTCCTTGTCGACGGAGCGGAGGAGATCGGTTTCAATCGTCACACCATTCTTAACCTGCATGGTTTGTTGGCGAACAACCTGCTCAGTGATCCAGATGCAGCCGGTCGGCTTCGGCACAATCCCGTCGGCATCGGGGGCTCGGTCTTTCATCCCCTTGAAGTGCCCCAGTTGATCGAGGAGTGTTTCGAGCAAGTCCTGGATACAGCGTCGGCGATCACCGATCCGTTCGAGCAATCCTTCTTTGTACTCGTGCATTTGCCATATCTTCAGCCGTTCGACGACGTCAACAAACGCGTGTCCCGGCTCACTGCGAACATCCCGCTGCTCAAGCAAAATTTGTCGCCGTTGTCCTTCATCGACGTGCCGCGCGATCTCTATACGGAGGCCTTACTCGGCGTGTATGAGTTGAACCGGACCGAATTGCTTCGTGACGTGTTCCTGTTGGCTTGCGAACGTTCGGCGGCCCGTTACGCCGCGGTACGGCAGTCGCTGGGAGAACCCGACCCGTTCCGGTTGCGGTTCCGGGATGAACTGCGCGAGGTCGTCGGAGCGGTTGTTCGTGCGGCCATGGACCAGGAGAAGGCCAACTCCCATATCAACAGCTGGACTTCGGAACACATGGATCCGCAGGACCGTGAGCGTTTCCGGGAGATCGCCGAAAGAGAGCTCATGGGCCTGCACGAGGGCAATTTCGCCCGCTATTGGATCAGACCCTCCGAGTTCGACGCTTGGCAGGTGGTTTGGAACAGGGTTGGAGATCGTGAGGGAGACCAGACCGGTCGCTACAAGTACCCCGCTTCCCGATAATACCGCTCCGCCCCCGGATGCAGCGGTATGCACATCGGCCCCTCCTCAGTGTCCCGGCAAATCCGGCTCATGTCGAACCGGTCGCCGTCCACCGGCATGGTGTCCTTTCTGGCGGCGATGGCCTTGACCACCGCGTAGGCGAGGTCGTCGGGAAAGTCGGCGCGGCAGAAGAGCGGCCAGCCGCCGAACTCCAGGGCGGGGACGTCCGCGGCCAGCGCCGGGAACGCGGCTTTGGGAATCGTCGATCTACGAAAACCCAGTTGTTCCATCTCGGCGAAGACCGACGGCTGCAACGGCAGCAGGACCATGTCCCGTGCCAGGGCGTCGGCGGTCCAGCCCGTGATGCCCTCGTCGAACACGGCGTCATAGGCGCCTTGCTCGATGCCCTCCATGCGCCGCGGGTGCGAGGGGACCGGCACTTGGTCCACGGTGCCGTCCCATTGATCCACGTCCTCCAGGCTCCAGCCGCAAAGACTCAGGATCCGCCGGATCGTGAACTCCGTGGTTCCTTCAGGGCCCTGTCCGCGGGTCGACAGCCTGAGGGGCAGTTTCTTCTCACCGAACTCTTCGAGGGAGCGCACGCCGAGGTCTCTCCTCACCGCGAAGGCGATCTTGTCCCAGGAGGGGAAGACCGCGAGATTGCGGATGTCGATCCTCTCCGAATAGGGCGCCAGCCCGTTCAACGCCATGTGGGTAACCGGCGAGGGGTTGAGGAATGCCAGGTCCGCCTTCCCCTCCGCCAGCAGCCGCGGCGCCTCGAACCCTCCGAGACGGCTGTTGCCGACGCCGTAGGAGACGATGATCTCCGAGCCGTCGGGCAGATTCCTCTCCGCGAGCCCCAAGGCGATCTCGAACGCCTCGCCGGCGCGTATGGTCATGGTTACGGCGATCCTGATTGTGGTTGCCATCGAGTTTCCCTTTAAGCCGGTTGTTGAAAAACCCTTTATAACAAGGGTCTGGCGCCCTTCGACTTCGCTTCGCTACGCTCAGGGCGAACGGAATCTTCATAAGAATTCCTTGACTTACACGTTCGCCCCGAGCCCTTCGACAAGCTCAGGACAGGCTTCGCGAAGCGAAGTCGAAGGCCGCCAGACGGGGTTTTTCAACAACTTGTCAGGTATGCCGCAGCCCCGCCAGCCCGCCGCCGCCTGTGAGCAGGCGCACCAGCACGTTGGCGCCGACGATGATCAACACCAGGAAGAGGGTCACGGCGCCGGAGTGCTGGGTCATGTCGTGTTCGTTGTAGCTGAAGATCACTCCGGTGAGCACCATGTTGGCCGGCGACAACAGCAGGATGATCAGGGACAGCTCGCGGGTGGCGGTGATGAAGGTCAGCAGCATGCCGGCGGTCACGCCGCTTGACGACATGGGGATGATGATCTTGGCCATGCGCCGGAACCAGCCGATCCCCTGGACTCTTGCGGTTTCCTCCAGGGACTTGTCGATTTGCAGTATGGCGGCGATGCCGGTGCGCGAGGTGAACGGCAGGTTC
>JAPOQB010000735.1 GCA_026710965.1 Deltaproteobacteria bacterium
CCGGTTCACGGCGTGTTTCGATGAGGATGAGCCGGTGATTGACCCGGGAGAGAGCGCGGTATATCTCGGCAGTATTTCGTTCGATGACAAGCCTTCCCTTTGATGATGCCTCGGGGGCCAACGACACCCTCGTCTGCGGGTTGACGCCGCGCGGGCGTATCCACGTGCATGCCGCGTCCTCCGAGGACGGGCCGCGGGTCCTGCCGGCGGCGGCGCGGCGTATTCTCGATGCTTTCGAGGTTGGGCGCGGGCACGGCGTGCTGTACCTGGGCGCGGCCTTGCCGGGCGCCGAGCTGCATCCTTCGCTGGGTTATTGGCGCGACTTCGGGCGCTCCCTGGTGGTTCGTGTTTGCGGCGCCCTCGACCCCACGGACACCGCGTCCGTGGCCGTCCCCGACCCGGATCCGCTGGAGATCGCTGCCGCCGTCCAGGCTGCGCCGCCCATGCCGGGCGCGGAGTCGATCACGCCGGAGCTTCTTCGCGCCTTGTGGTTGGACGTCGGTGTAGCACTGGCCGAACGGGGCGCGGAGTCCAAGGACGGAGTTCAGGGCTATCTCAGGGCTCAGAGTCCGATCTGGAACGTGGTCGGCCGGGTCTGCCTGCATCTGGCGGAGAACCGGCGCGACCCGGACTATCCCTTTGCCTTTATCGCGACCTACGTGCGCGAAGTCTCCCGGCGGGCCGCGCCGTCGCATCTGCCGCTGGGCCGGGCCCTCCGGGAATACGCCGGGGCACGCAACCGGGCTAAGCTGCTCGCGTTGCTGGCGCCCCTGTCCCGGGCGGCGGAGGACAGTGAGTTCATCCGTGAACTGGTGGACTCGGGCGACGTCTATCACCCGTTGCCCTGGACGCCCGCGGAAGCGCATCGTTTCCTGCAGGAGGTCGCGCTCTACGAGCGGGCCGGGCTGGTCGTGCGCACCCCCGATTGGTGGAGTGCCAGGAACCGGCCCCGTCCGCGAGTCTCGGTGACGGTGGGAGACCACGCGCCGTCAATGCTCGGGATGAAGGGGCTGCTGGATTTCGACGTGGCCTTGACCGTGGACGGCAAGCCCCTGTCCCGGAAGGAGATCCGGGCATTGCTGGCTTCCACCGAGGGTCTGGCGCTGATTCGGGGCAAGTGGGTCGAGGTGGATCGGGACAAGCTCTCGTCCGTGCTGGCGCAGTGGCGCGAGGTTCAAGACCGGGCGCGTCTGGCTGGCGTCGGCTTCGGCGAGGCCATGCGTTTGTTGGCCGGCGTGGAGCTCGAAGACGCGGAGACGGACGAGGACCAACGGCCGGAGTGGTCGGAGGTCCTTGCCGGCAAATGGCTTTCCGGCAAGCTCGACACGCTCCGTTCACCCGGACTGCAGGCCGACATCGATGCCGGAGCCGGTCTGACGGCCGAGCTGCGCCCCTATCAGAAACGCGGGGTGCAGTGGCTGTGGACGTTGCGCGGCCTGCAGCTCGGCGGCTGCCTGGCCGACGACATGGGCCTAGGCAAGACACTCCAGGTTCTGGCCGTGCTCTCCCTCACCCTGAAGACCGGGGAGAAGGAAACGGACCTGCTGGTGCTGCCGGCCTCGCTCATCGACAACTGGAGCCAGGAGATCCAACGCCACGCGCCGTTCCTGAAGGTATTGGTCGCGCATCCTTCTTACATCCCCTCCACGGAGTTGAAAGAACTCTCACCTGGGCGGGTGAAAGCCCACCATGCGGTGATCACCACCTACGGCACGGTCCTCCGGACCGAGTGGATGAAGAAGTATCCGTGGCGGACCGTGGTGCTGGACGAGGCCCAGGCCATCAAGAACCCGGCTGCCAAGCAGACACGGGCGGTCAAGGCCCTGCCCTCGAAGTGGCGTCTGGTGCTGACAGGGACGCCGGTGGAGAACCGGCTTGGCGACCTGTGGTCGATCTTCGATTTTCTGAACCCCGGACTTCTGGGATCGGCAAAGGCATTCAACCGGCTGGCCAAGTCCATGGCATCGGGCCAGGGAGGTGGTTACGCGCCGTTGCGCCGGCTTGTGGCGCCGTACATCCTGCGCCGGCTCAAGACCGACAAGACCGTCATTACCGATCTCCCGGACAAGACCGAGATCGATGCCTGGTGTCTGCTGAGCCGGAGTCAAGCGGCCCTGTACCAGCAGTCGGTGGACGAGATGGAAGAGGCCATCGAGACGCTGGACGGCATCCAGCGGCGCGGCATGGTCCTGGCCTTCCTGCTGCGTTTCAAGCAGATATGCAACCACCCGTCCCACTGGTTGGGCGACGGGCGTTTCGACCACGCCGACAGCGGCAAGTTCGCGCGGCTCGGTGAGTTGTGCGAGTCCATCGCCGCGCGCCAGGACAAGGTGCTGGTGTTCACCCAGTTTCGCGAGATGACCGCACCGCTCTCGGGCTATCTTGCGGAGATCTTCGGATGCGGTGGTCTGGTGCTGCACGGCGGCACGCCGGTGCGCCGGCGCCAGGATCTCGTCAAGCGTTTCCAGGAAGACGACCGGACACCGTTCATGGTGCTCTCGCTCAAGGCCGGCGGTACCGGACTCAACCTGACCGCGGCCTCCCACGTGATCCACTTCGACCGCTGGTGGAATCCGGCGGTGGAGAACCAAGCCACGGACCGCGCGTTTCGCATCGGCCAGAAGAAGAACGTGCTGGTCCACAAGTTCGTGTGCCGCGGCACCGTGGAGGAACGCATCCATGAACTCATGGCCGCCAAGCAGGGTCTCTCCGACGAGATCCTCTCGGGTGGCGCCGAGTCGTCGCTGACGGAGATGAGCAACGAGGAGCTGATGTCGGCGGTCTCCCTCGACCTCGCCGGCGCGTTGGAAAGTGCGGGGTAGCGATGAGTTGGTATACGGATGAATGGTTTCCTTACGTGTCCGCGGCCGAGCGGCGCATCCGGGCCCTACACGAGATCGCGGCCATGAAGAAGGCCGGCCGCGAGGTCTCGCCGGTGAAGATCGCCGGCCGCAGGATCGCGACGACCTTCTGGGGCGAAGCATGGTGCAAGAACCTGGAGGCCTACAGCGACTACGCCAACCGTCTGCCCCGGGGCCGGACCTATGTGCGAAACGGATCGGTCGTGCATCTGAGCATCGCCACCGGGCATGTACAGGGACTGGTCATGGGCTCGGATCTCTACGAGGTGGAGGTCGAAGTGAAGCCCATCGCCAAGCGGCGCTGGGAAAAGGTAAAGCGCC
>JAPOQB010000663.1 GCA_026710965.1 Deltaproteobacteria bacterium
CCACCGCGCGGAAATCCACCGCCCGGGTCCCGCGCCAGGATACGCGCTGGATGGCCACCGCATCGCCGATGGTCTCGATGGCGCCCACCAAGGTCACGAAGACGAACGCCGGAAGAAGCGACCAGAAGACCGCTCCGAAACCCAAATCCAGGCCCGGCCATGCTCCGTCCGGGAGACCCACCCAGGACGCCGCGGCGACGAGGCCGACGTTGTAGAGGCCGTAGACGCCCGCCACCACGGACCCCACCACGACGCCGATGACCGGCGCCCACAGGCGCAACGACCCCGTGGCCTTGAGGGCGATGCAGGCAATGACGGCCACGGTTACGAAGGCGCTCAGCGGCGCCGCCAATGCCGGGGAGCCCTTGGGCACGTCCTGCAACATGTTGAAGATGATGGGCATCACCGTCACCGGTATCAGCATGATCACGGTACCCGCCACGGCCGGGGTCAGGATCCGTCGCAGCAGTGACAGGCGGGAGGAGAGAATGAACTGGAAGAACGACGATACCAGCACCAGGGTGGCGAGCATCGCGGGGCCGCCCTGGACCAGCGCCGTGACGCACACCGCAATGAAGGCGCCGGAGGTGCCCATGAGGAGTACGTGCCCGGCCCCGAAGCGCCCTACCCGCACCGCCTGCAGCACGGTGGTGACCCCGCTGACGGCGACGGCCGCGAACACCGCCCAGGAAAGGAACCCCTCGCTGCCGCCGGCGGCCCGGATCACGATGGCGGGGGTCAACACGACCCCGGCGACACAGAGAACGGCGAGTTGGAGGCCGAGTCCGATGGTCAGCGCCGCCGGCGGCTTCTCGTCGGGTTGGTAGCGGATGCTCGCGCGCTGGTCGGACACGTCGGTCTGCATGATGGGACCTCCTGGAAGCCGGACTCCGGGGCGGTGCGGGGTATCGTGTGCCGTGAACGGACGCGATGATAGCAGACCATTTTGGACAGGCCAATACCGGCTCGGTGAACCAAACGCTCGACATAGGTTGATGTTCTTCCTCAATGGCCGCCACGATAGTGCCGACCGATAACATTTCGTCACGCTTCTTACGGTGGTCGCGAATCCGCTTCGAAGGAATTCGGCCTATCGATGCGCGCAAAGAATGGACCTGTCTCCCCGTTTTTTGGTAGACTCCCGCCAAGTCCGCCGTTGCGAGGGGCGACGTCGGGCTCGTCGTGCTGAGGACGGCTCCGCTGTTCGCGGCGTTGCAGCCATCCGGGCTTCCGGACAGAGGGGGTATTGCTTGATAGACAAGACGCGTCTCAAGGAACGCGTACTGGAGTTGGTGCGGATCGACAGCCTGTCCCGCAAGGAACGGGCCATCGCGTTGCGTCTCAAGGAAATACTCGAAACGCTGGGCGGCACCGTTTACATCGACGACGCCGGAACCGCGGTGGGCGGCGAGGTGGGAAACCTGGTGGCCCATTTCGACGGCAACGTCGCCGGCGCCGAGCCGATGCTGCTTTCCGCGCACATGGACACGGTGGCCCCGGGCGAGGGAGTGGTACCGGTGGTGGAGGGCGACGTGATCCGGAGCGACGGACGGACGGTCCTCGGGGGCGACGACAAGAGCGGCCTCGCCATCATCCTGGAAGTGCTTCAGGCCATGCGCGAGGAGGCGCTGCCCCACGGGCACATCGACGTGGTCTTCACCATATGCGAGGAGGTGGGCCTGCTGGGCGCGAGGCACCTGGACCTGGGCCTCGTGCGCGCCAAGACCGGCCTGGTGCTAGACAGCGACTCCATCGGATTCCTCATCACCAAGGCGCCCGCCGCCAACCTGCTGGAGTTCGAGGTGCACGGCCTGGAAGCCCATGCCGGCATCTGTCCCGAACGGGGCATCAGCGCGATCCAGGTGGCCGCCCAAGGCATCGCCGCCATGCGGCTCGGGCGCATCGACGAGGACACCACCGCCAACCTCGGCCTGGTGAGCGGCGGCACCGCGGTGAACATCGTGCCCAACCGGGTGACGCTCACCGGCGAAGTGCGCAGCCATGACGAGGAGAAGCTCGAACGGCAGACGCAGGCGATGCTGGCGTGCCTGCGGGACGCGGCGGCCGGGGCCACGCTGGAGTTGGACGGCCGCCTTCATGAGGTGCGCGTGGAATCCCGGATCAGCCGGTCCTACGACCGGATGGACGTGTCCGCCGAGACGGTCATCGTCCAGCGCGTTCACGAGGCGGCCCGTAACCTGGGGTTGGCCGTCGACACCGTCGCCAAGGGCGGCGGCTGCGACGCCAACGTTTTGAACAAGCGGGGCCTCCAGGTAGCGAACCTGGCCAGCGGCATGCGGGACATCCACACGGTCCATGAATGGCTCGATGTCAACGACCTCGTGACCGCGGCCCGGATCATCCACGAGGTCGTACGGCTGGAAGGCTGCGGAGCGTCGTGATTGGCCGGCTGGCGGACAGGCCAGCCCGCCGGCGCGCCCGCAGGCCCATGAACTCTTTCTGCGAAGTGAGAGATGATCGGACGTGAGCTCGAAACGCTCTTGAAGGAAGACCGGGGCCAGTTTCTCGAGTTCGTCAGCGCTTACGAGCAGAAGAAGCGCGGGACTCAAACAAAGCGGCCCCGGGACCTCGCCCGCGAGATCGCGCGCATCCTCAACGGCATGGCCAACGCCGACGGAGGCGTCCTCCTGGTAGGAGTCGAGCCCGACAAAAGCCTCACCGGCCTGCCCTTTTCCGAGCAGGAGATCCGGGAGCTGTGCGAGGTGCCGCAGAGCCTCCTCAACCCGCCTCTCCCGTCCCTGCACGAACGGATCGACCTCGGCAACCTGTTGCTGCTCCGGTACGAAGTGAGCCCGGGCCTGGAGATCCGCCGGGTGGCCAGCGGCAGGACTTTCTATCGCATCGCCTCGGAGAACCCGGCGTTGGCTCCCGAGCAGATCGGATTGTTGAAAGACGCGAAGCTGTCGTATTCCTACGAGCGTCAACACATCCACGGCGCGACCTGGGACGACCTGGACGAATCGGCCCTGGAGTCGTTCGCGGAACGCATGGGTGCCCAGGCCGACCCCCGATCGCTGCTGGCGCGCACCTATCACCTGGTTCACGGCCCGGCCGACAAACCCGGGATCTCCATGGCCGCCCTGCTCCTGTTCGCCACCGAGCCGACCCGGTGGCACCCGCGTTGCGGCATCGATTTCGTCAAGTACGAGGGCACCGAACGGCGTTTCGGGGAGGCCCTGAACGTGGTCAAGCGGGTGCGCATCGACCGCCCGCTGTGGACCCTCGTCGACGAGGCCGTGGGCCGCATCAAGGAGCACATCCGCGAGCGCATGGTCTTGCACGACCTGTTCTTCCGGGAGCGCCTGGAATACCCTTCCCTCGCCTGGCAGGAGGCCCTGGTCAATGCCGTGGCCCACCGCGATTACGCCATCACCGGCGCGGAGACCGAAATCTGGATGTTCGACGACCGCCTGGAAGTGAGGAGTCCGGGGGCGCTGCCGGGACCCGTCACCGTGGACCAACTGAACCGGCAACAGCGGGTTCACTTCTCGCGCAACCCCCTGTTGGTCCGCGTGCTGTCGGACCTGGGCTACATGCGCGAGATCGGCGAAGGCGTGCCGCGCATGTTCCAGGAGATGGAGCACAACGCCCTCCGGCCGCCGGAGTTCTCCACCGACGGGTTCTTTTTCACCGTAACGCTGCGCAACACCCCCATCTACGACGACGAGACCCTCCGGTGGCTCGACCGCTTCGACCGCTCCCGGCTCAGCCTTCGCCAGCAGCGCTTGCTGGTGTACGCGCTGTCCCACGGCAAAGTGCTTTCCACCGCCGACTACCAGCGCATCGCCGAGGTCGACCGCGACACCGCCTATCGCGACATCCGCGGCCTGGTGAAACTGGACATCCTGGCCCCCATCAAGCCCAAGAGCCGGACCTACCGGGTGGTGGAACCGATATGAGTGAGGGTTTCGCCCGGATCGCAGAACTTGCCGGCGGGTACGTCGAGGCGCGAATCCTGCAGGCCGCCGTGGCACTCAAGGTGTTCGACGCGCTGGAGAAGGAGGATGCCGACGCAGCCGGACTGGCGGCCGCCATCGGCGCCGAGGCCAGGGCCACGGGCCTGCTTCTGGAAGCCCTGGCCGTCATCGGGCTGGTGGACAGGTACGGCACCCGCTACCGCCTGAACGACCTGTCGAGGACCTACCTGCTGAGCAGCTCGCCCAGGAACTTCAGCGGCATGGTCCGATTCGACGCCCTGGCGTGGGACGCCTGGGGAAAGCTGGAAGACGCCGTCCGTAGCGGACGCCCGGCGCGCCCGCCGGACATGTACCAGACCGAGGAAGCCGAGACCGGCATCTTCATCGAGGCCATGGACTCGCTGGTCAATTCCCGGGGCGACGCGGCGCTCACGGCCGACGCCCTGGATCTCGGCCAGGCGCGCCGGCTGCTGGACATCGGCCCCGGACCCGCCACCTACCCCATCGCCCTGTGCCGGCGCTACCCGGCCCTGCGCGCAACCCTCTACGACCTGCCGGGGACCCTGCGAATCACCCAGCGCTACGTCCGCGCCTCGGACGTGGCCGACCGCATCGAGTGCGTTGCCGGAGACTACCGGACGGACGCCATTCCCGGCGGCTACGACGTGGTGTTTCTGTCCAACATCATCCACGGCGAAAACGAGACTACCAATGAGGACTTGATACGGAACCTGTCGAAATCACTGGTTTCGGGAGGCATCCTCGTCATCAAGGACCACATTCTCGGAGGGACCCCCACGGAAACCGCCGCGGGCACGGTCTTCAGTCTCCTGATGCTGCTGACGACGGATGGCGGGCGCTGCTACACGCTGGACGAGATCCGCGGCTGGTTCGGGCGCGCGGGTTTGGCGGACGTCAGTCGGGTGGAACTGCCCGTGCCCCTGACCTCGTCGCTGGTCATCGGACGCAAACCCTTGTAAAGGCGAGTTTCGCAGGGGCGGGTTTCAAACCGCACCCTCAACGCAGCCGGTGTGACGGGACGGGAGCTATTCCGGAACCAGGACGGCTCCGGGAGAGATCTTGAAGGCCTTGTCCAGCAGCTTGGTACGCGCTGCCTCGGTCCTGGCGCCCTGAAGCTTCACACGCAGCTTGGCCAGGCTCTTTCGACGCCTGCGCCGGCGTTTAATTTCCGTGATTCTCTGAAGAGGCATGGGGACGATGGTTAACACAGGCATGCCCGGGCCGCAACCCTCGGGCAGGCGGTCCGGGCTCCTACCCGTACTTAGACGGCTTCTCCCGCATAAATCCGCATCACCTTGTCGAGCAGCGCGATGGCGTCGGGTTTGCTGCGCTGGAACGAGTTTCGCCCGATGATGGAACCGAATCCGCCCCCCTGGTGGATCGCGCGGATTTCGGCCAGGAGCGCCTCGTCCGTGGTGGCGGGGCCGCCGGAAAAGATCACGATGCGCCGGCCGTCAAAGGCCGACTGGACCACGTGACGGATTCTATCGACGGGGTCGGCCACGGGGACGCCTTCCTTCTCGTAGACCTTGCGCGCCGCATCCTGCTCGATGTTTTCCCCGGGGAACTTCACCTTGATGATATGGGCGCCTAGCTGCGCGGCGATCTGTGCCGCATAGGCGCACACGTCGACGGCCGCCTCCCCTGCCTTGCTGATTCCCGAACCCCTGGGATACGACCATATGACCACGGCCAACCCGTTCTGCTTGGCCTCCTGGGCAATGGCGCGGATCTGCTGGTACATCTCGAAACGGTGCTCCGAGCCGGGATAGATGGTGAAACCCACGGCCACGCAGCCCAGACGCAAGGCATCCGATACGCTGGAGGTCACCGCCTGCAGCGGGTCTCGTTCGTCGTTCAGCAGATCGTGGTTGTTGACCTTGAGGATGAGCGGGATCTCGCCGGCGAAATCCCGCGCTCCGGCCTCCAGGAAGCCCAGCGGCGCCGCGTAGGCATTGCAGCCCGCATCCAGGCCAAGCTGGAAGTGGTAGCGCGGGTCATAGCCCGCGGGATTGGGGGCGAAACTCCGGCCCGGACCGTGCTCGAAGCCCTGGTCCACGGGGAGGATCACGAACTTGCCGGTGCCGCCGAGCCGGCCGTGATTGAGTATCCGGGCCAGATTGGTCAGGGTTCCGGGATTGTCACTGCCGTACCAGCTCAGAATCTCTCGTACTCTCTCGGTCATCACGCATCCTCCTGGGACGGATTATCCTTCCGCCATGAACCGTTCATAAAGGGCGACGTTCTCGACGCTGCCGATGGCGATGGGCGTACGCTGGTGGATGGCCTCCGGCGTGACCTCCAGCAGCGGCCCCCGGCCGGTGCTGGCGGCGCCGCCCGCCTGCTCCGCCACGCACGCCAGCGGCGCGCACTCGTAGAG
>JAPOQB010000664.1 GCA_026710965.1 Deltaproteobacteria bacterium
GTCGTTCTGTCCGCCCTCGAAACCCACGGCCACGTGCCCCTGTTCCCCGAGATAGTTCAGAATGGTGCTCTCCAGCCGTTCTTCCAGGCCGAGCACCACCGGGGCCCGGAGGCGGAAGGCGAAACGGCGATTCAGCAGGGTGTCGCCGATGACCACGAACGGGGTGCCCGCGGCCGAGGTGGTATGCAGGTCCAGGCACACCACCGGTCCGCGACGCTCCGCTATGTGGGCGTCCAGGCACGCCAGCAACTCGCGCTGTTCCCGTTCCTCCGAGGTGGTATCCGCGGATGGATCGCGACTCCTGAGCCGCCGGACCCGTTCCTGCGACCACGCGCGATTGAAATCCTCATCGATGTACCGGCAGACCCGGGCAAGGGCCGCGCGGTTGCCGGCAAGGCCCACCAGCGTGCCCCGGAACGGGACGTTGGCCGTTCGCAGGGCTTGCAGCGCCTGTTGGAGCGCCAGCACGCCGGCCGGCTCGTTGCCGTGCATGCCGCCGATGCCGATGACGAGCGGTCCGGGAGCCTCTCCCCCATAGCTGCCGAGCAGCCGCGGAAAGGGGTGCTCCGGGGCCTGGGACTCAGCCTTCATCCGCCGTCGACTCCCCGGCGAGCTGCTCCAACAGCCGTGCCGTGAGCTGGAGGATATCGCTTTCCGTCACGATCCCCACCAGCCGGTCTTCCTTGACCACCAACAGGTAGTCGCTCCGGGCCTCGCGCATGCGGGCCACCGCCTGGGAAACAGTGGCTTCCGGAGCGATCGTCACCGGGTCCGTCTGCATGACTTCCCTTACCGGCACCGGTCCGTTGTCTGCCTCCGGCGCCGCCGGCGCGCACTGGCGCAGGGCTTCGAAGCATGAGATCAACCCCGCCACCTTGCCCTCCTCGTCTTCCACGGGCACGTGGCGGATGCGCTTCCAGTCCATCAGCCTGACCACGAGCTCCACCGGTTCGTCGGGGTGAACGGTAAAGAGGTCCGTGGTCATGAACTCCTCGATGCGCAGGCCCTGCGGTTTTCCGCCGCGCCCTTCCTCGACTTTCGCCAGGGACCATTCGTGCACGGGCGTTCCCTCCCATTGCCGCTTGACGGTCGCCGCGGTGAGGGCGCTCAAGAGGGCATCCTGCGTGTCCCTCCCCCGCATGTCCGCCAGGGACCTCAACAGCCAGGACGCCCCGTTCTGCCCCGACGCCACCCGCTGCTCTATGACCCCCAGGTAACGGTCGACGTCCGCGGAGTCGATGCCGGCCGCCCGCAGTCCCTGCCATGCCAGCGGCAGCAACTCCCGGCGGATCAGGTCGGCCGCCGGCGCCGCCTTGCCGTCCACCCAGGTGAACTGGGCGTCGAGGCCCCGTTGCGCGGCCGCCAGGAAGTTGGCCTCGGCGTCATGGAAGGACATGGTCCGGCCCACGTCGCCGTAGGCGTCCTGCCCGCCCCGGAGCATGCCCAGGAAGAAGGCGGCATTGGCCACTTCGTCCAGGACCGTCGGCCCCGCGGGCAACACCCGGTTCTCGATCCGGATATGCGCCTTGCCCTCGCCTACCCCGAAGCAGGCACGGTTCCAGCGATAGACCGTCCCGGTATGGGTGCGCAAGGCCTGCAGCACCGGCAGTCCTCCCCGGGCCAGCACCTCCAGGGAGTCCTCCTCCAGGGACGACCCGAGCAGCACCCGGAAGCGCGCCAGGTCCTCCTGGATCAACTCCAGGATGGAGTGCCGCACCCACTGCTGGCCGAAGCTCACCCGGGCGGCACGCTCGCGCATGTGATGGCCCGCCCGGCGGGTGTCGATGGACTGCTGGAACAGCGGAATGCGCGTCTCGCGCCACAGCCGGCGCCCGAACAGCAGCGGCGAGTTGGCGGCTGCCGCCACCAGCGGCGCGGTGATGGCCTGTGCCAGATTATAGCACTGGGCGAACTCCGCCGGCTCCACCTGGTAGTGTACCTGGAAGCTGGTGCAGCCGGACTCCAGCATTACCGAGTCGTGCCGGATGCTCAGCTCGTCGGCGCCCTTGAGCCGAAACTCGTAGTCGCCGCCGCGAAGCGGGGTGAGCACCGCGTTGGGCGCCCGATAGCGCGGCCGCGGGGTCATGTGCGCCATCGCCAGATCGGACTTGCGCAGGGTCGGCAGGATCCCCACCAGCACCACCTCGGCGTCGCGTTGGTGCGCCACCGCCCTCAACCGGTCCAGGGCGGACTGGAGCTGGCCCTCGAGCTGGCTGAGGCAGTCGCCCTCGAACCGCAACGGATCCAGATTGATCTCCAGGTTGAACAGCCCCAGCTCGGTGGTGTAGTGGGAGTCGGCCACCCCCTCCAGCAGTTCCAGCGCCAGCATCGCCGGACGCCGGGCCGCGTCCACCAGGAAGAGCTCCTGCTCGGCACCGATGCGGTGCACACCGGACTCGATCATGCCTCCGTCGAGCATGCGCTCCAGCGCCTGCACGTCCCGCA
>JAPOQB010000632.1 GCA_026710965.1 Deltaproteobacteria bacterium
CCGGGACGACATCAACCCCGCGCGGCTCAAATACATGGGCGACAACCCGCCCGGCAGCACCCTGGTGGTGGTCGCCGGCCTGGCCCACCCGGACTATCTGGTGGAGATCGAGGCGATCGCGGTGCTGCCGGATTAAGGGGCGGCTACGACCCCCCGGGTTTGATCTTGCAACCCCTCCGGGAACTATAGATTATAGATTCCGAGGAGGATGATCGAATGGGTGCCAAGTCACACATCGCCAAATGGGGCACCAGCTTGGCCGTCCGCATTCCCAAGCCCATCGCCGAGCAATGGCGTGTGCAAGAAGGCTCCGCCATCGAAATGGTTTCGCGCGGCGACCGACTCGTGATGCGCAAGGACATCTACAACCTAGCCGACATGCTCGCCGAGATTACGGACGACAACCTTCATCCAGAAACGGACACCGGCCCGCCACAAGGCAACGAAGAACGGTAGAGCGACAGTATGTCCCCGGTGCGGGGGACATTGTATGGCTCACCCTTAGTCCTCAGGCCGGACACGAACAAGCCGGACGCCGACCCGCCCTGATCCTGAGCCCGCGAGGGTACAACGGGAAGACGGGCCTGGCGTTGCTCTGCCACATCACTTCCAGGGTCAAGGGCTATCCCTTCGAGGTTGGCCTCCCATCAGGAGGCACGGTGACCGGCGTCGTCCTGGCCGACCAAGTCAAGAGCTTGGACTGGAGAGCACGAGGAACTCGTTTCGAGGCACAGGCTCCACCGCAGGTGATGGCCAAGGTGTTGGAAAAGCTGGCCGTGCTCTTGGGTCCGCACCAGTCTTGAAATCTACCCGTTGAGGACGCCATGAGTCAGGTTCCACTCACGTACGCGAAGACCGAGTTAGTCTGAGAACTAGAACGACGCTGTGGCTGCATCACCCTGATCCAACCCAAGGGGTGGAGTGGAACAGGACGAGTCAGGGCCGACCGGCGGCAGTTCCGCACCCTTAGCGTCGGGATTCCGGAGCGCCGGCCAAAGACAGCACCAGCCGCACCAACTCCGCCTGCCGCGAGAGGCCGTGCTTGGCGAACGCGTGCTTCACGTGAGAGCGGATCGTGCTCTCCTTGCGGCCGGTCGCCGCGGCGATCTGGCGGACGCTCATGCCTTGGGCCAACAGCACCGCCACCCGGCTCTCCATCTCCGTGAGGCCGAGAGCCGCCGCAGTCACCGCCGGATCGATGCGGGGTTGGCTTGCCGGGTCGACCACCAGCACGAGCACCGCGACCGGCGAGACCCACCAAGCCGTCTCCTGCCGGCCCACGGGGTTGACGTGCAGCAACAGCGGCGGGAGGTCTGGCGCCCGCCTCACCATCGTCGAGCCGCCGGCGCCCTCAACTCCCAACGCCCGCTGCGCTCGCGTCAACAGCCCCTGGAGTTCGGCATTGTCCTGGCGCGTGCGCGCGTAAAGGTATCCGCCCTCGTCGAAGAGACCGTCGCCGGCACGCAGCAAGTCCCGGGCGCGGTCGTTCGCCGCCACGATCCGCCCGCACCCGTCGAGCTGGACGATGCCTAGCCCGGTGGCGTCGAGCAGTTGTGCCAGGGACGCGCCCAGAGCGCTGGCCCCGGCCAGCGCCTGCTGCACGCGCACGGTCTGACGGATATGGGGCAGGAGACGCCGGATCGTGTCGACCTGCCCCGACGACCAGCCGTCCCCATCCACCGGGTCGTCGACTTGCCACAGGATGCGCGAGCCGTTGGGCCAGTGTAGACGCACTTCGAGCGCATTCCCGGCATGGGCATGGGTCCGTAGCGCGTTGTACGCCTCGGAGGTCTTCAGCTCGTCCTCGGTGTAGAGGTCGGTGACGTGAAACAACCGGTTGAAGGGGTAACGCAGCAGGCGGGGTATCCGTTCGTCCAGGGGATAGTAGGTTTCGAAGTAGAGACGCTCCAACTCCGGGTGCCGTTCTCCACGGAGGCAGGTCCATGCAAAATAGATCCGGAGGTCCTCTTGGGACTGGCCGTCACCACACACCAGGGTGCTGCCGTGCGTGCCGAGGGCTTCGTCTATCAGCGCGGAGGCGGGCAACCAGAGGGCAGGGTCGCGTGCCGCCTCGTGCAACGAAGCCAGAATGCGGTCGAACGCCTCCCGTTTGCCCATGACCGATCCTCTGTGTTCGGACGCTCGGTGTGTCCCTTGCCCACTGTCTCCCGCGACGTGCAGCCTTCTTGGTGTCGCCATTCCCGGTTGCAGTCCTGCAAGGAGCCCCGTTCTCGTGGCCGTGACGGGTGTTGTTTGTATTGTAGGACGTTCGAGCGCTCCGTACATCCCCAATATTGGGGAGGTCCGGGGGTCTTTGGACAGGGTCTCAGGGAACTCACGCACCGCACCATACCGTCGGGAATCATCCTCAAGTCTCCCCAAGGTTGGGGACGCGAGCAAGTTGGCGAACGTGTAGTCTCCCGGACGAGTCGCCAAAACAGGATGGGAAGAGGAAATACCGCCTCTACCATTCCCCACACTTCATTCCTTTTCACGGAGGTTTGGATGATGACGGAAAGCAAGAACGCGAGAGGGTGCTGCCTGGCAACGACGTTCGCGCTGACTCTTCTTCTCCTGACCGCTCCGGTACTGGCCGCAGATCGATCACCGGCACTCCAAGACCGTCTGGCCGAGCTGGTGGGACAGGATAGGGCACCGGCGCTGTTCGCCGCGGTCATAGATCGCGGAGGTGTCGCGTACGCCGAGGCCGTCGGGGTTCGTCGCCGCGGCTTCTCGGCAAAAGTAACGACCAACGACTTGCTGCGCATCAACTCGAACACGAAGGCCATGACGGCCATGATGCTGGCCACCCTGGTGCAAGACGGCACGTTTCCCAGCGGGTGGCAAACGACCATGCAGGACGTGTTCCCCGATCTCACCAAAGACATCCACGAGGATTACCATACGGTCACCCTCTTCGAACTCCTTAGCATGCGGAGCGGGGTGAAGAAGGATGCCAGGAACCATACCGACTATCGCTACGCGAGCATCTCGGATGTTGCGGACAGGCGCTACGCGTTCCTCAGGGAGCACTTCGGCGAACCTCCCGAGCGCGCTCGGGGGAGGTTTCGCTACTCGAACCTCTCGATGACAATGGCTGCCGCCATGGGCGAAAGGCTCACCCGAATGAGTTGGGATACCCTCATGCGAGAGCGGCTTTTCAAGCCCTTGGGGATGACCAGGGCGGGCATCGGCGAACCGAGCAAGAACGGCCCCGACCAGCCTTGGGGGCACTATCACGACAGGGACAGGACGTGGGTATCGCGCGAGGATGAGATACCGGCCATCTATGGGCCGGCGGGTGCGGTCCATGTGACCATCCACGACTGGGCGAAGTTCATCGGACAGTGGTTCCGCGGGGCGGAGGTGAAGGTGTTGGACCGCCGGACCCAAACCGCGCTCATTACGCCCGAGCAGCGCAAGTCCCGGTACGCCGGCGGATGGCGCCTCAAGCGCCGGAACGGCAGTATACACCGAATCTGGCACACCGGCGGCAGCAAGACGTGGCGGAGCCTTCTGGACGTCCACATGCGAAGCGGGAAGGCGTATCTGGCCGTTGCCACCGGCAGGGACCGGGACCGGCCCAGCACCAGGAAGATGTTGGAATCCATCGTCAAGTCCATGCGCTAGCAGAAGTGCTGACCTTCATTTCGTCGAATCTGCAGGCGGCGCACAGCGTTTCCCTGGTGAGCCATGAACCGTGGATCTTCAAACACATCGACCAGACGCGGCGGCTACGCTTGCATCAAGTGCCGTGTGCGCGGCTGCGCCACTCGCTCCTGGTTATCCGGCCGATGAGCACGTCGTTGATGGGGATCTGTCCGAACACGACGATAGGCCTCTCGGCCACGCACTAGTCGGTGCGGATGAAGGTGACGAAGTTGAAGTCCTCGTGGGCAACCTCGCAAGAGAAGCAGTGATTGATCGGGTGATCAAGCGAGGCGGTAGAAGTGGCGACGTCACCCCAGAGATTCTTTCGTAAGGGAACCAAGCATCGCCATGGTCAAAAGCCGGTTACGGCTTCACGATCAGCGACGGCTCTTCCGCCGCTTCTTCCTTCTCCTGGGTCTTGTGCAGGCTGATGCTGCGCATCACCAGGGCTTCCAGCAACGGCACTCCGAGGCTGCCGAGGTCGCCGCGGCGGATGGCGAGGGCGACGCCCAGGACGGTTTTGGCCTTCTCTTCCTGGCCCGCGGCGTGGAGGTGGAGGGCGGCGTCCTCGAAACGCTGTTCGAACGCCGGGCCGGTCTCCGGGCCCAGGACGATTCCCTGGACGGCTTCCCGGACGAGGGTCCGGAACCGTTCTTCCTTCTGCATGGGGTTGAGCACGATGCGGCTGTGCTCGGTCTCCTCCAGACGCTGCAGATAGGGCTCCAGCAGGTCCTTCTCCACGAACCAGGTGCGCAGCTCCGGTTCCTCCAGGAGCTTCTCCGAAGTCTCGGACAGCGCGGCGGTATCGATGCTGTCGGCGTCCACCCGGTCGAAGATCGGGTGGGAGCGCTGCGTGGGTCTGGCGGCGGTCAGGTGAGTCCGTATCCGGGGATAGTCCGCCACCCCCTCCCCCGGTGACTCCGTCAGTTTCTGGTAGGCCTCGTGCACGAGCCAGTCGGCGTACTCCCAAGGCACGGGCGTCATGGAAACCCCGAGCGCGCCCTTCATGTCCTCCATCATCTGCCGCAGCTCCTTGCGCCGGATGACGTTGCCCCCGAGCCTTTCGAGTCCGCGGCGGTCATTGACCGCCGCCTGCATGACCATGAGCCCGCCGCCGGGTTGCGGCCGGGTGAGGATCACCATTCGCGAGCCGCCGCCGGTGACCGATGACAGGTACCCTTCGATCTCGGGGGCGAGGCTGAAGTTGGCGCCGGTATCTTCAGCCTGGGGCGCTTCGGCCTCGGCCGGCCCCAGCCCTCCCTGGGCCAGCTTGAACAGCGATCGGCGGATCTCCCGCCGGATCTCCTTGCTCCCGGCGCGCTCCTCCAGAGACTTGAGCGCCTCCACCGCGGCGACGTCCCGGATGCGGCCCAGGACGAAGGCCACCGCCAGCGACGCGGCGGGGTCGGCGCCGAACCTCTGGAGCAGCGGTTCCACCATGGTCGCATCCGGCGATTCCGTCTCCAGACCCTCGTTCCGGAGCCCCTTCAAACCGCCTCGAATGGTCATCTGTCGCGCGTTCTGCCTGGCCATCGTGTTACTCTTGCCACACGGGGGCGCATTTTCCAACGGAACATGGCCGGCGGCGGGTCCGGAACGCGCCGGTTCCCGGACACCCGCGGACCGGCTCCATCCGCGGGCAACCGGCCGTCAAGTATTGACTTGTCCGGCCCTGCCCGCTAATTCACATGGATCGGCGAACAGGAAGCAGCCCCCCGTTACAGTGCCCTTCTTCCCGCTCGAACTCGGCATCCCGGGATGCGAGAGTGGCTTGGCTGTGCGGCGAACCGCCGGCGCGCGGCGATCCGGCCGGCGCCAATTTCCAAGAGACGCAACCTTCAGGAAACATTATTCAGGAGGCAAACATGGCAGACGGCAGCATAGACCAGAAAACGGAAAACGGAATCTCCCTGATCGAGTTGAATCACGCACCGGTCAACTCCTACACCCACGAGATGCTGCGGGAGCTCGACGACGCACTGCTGAAGGCGCGCTTCGACGACGACACCCACGTAATCGTGATTACCGGCAAAGGGGAGAAGTTCTTCTCGGCGGGCGCCGACATCAACATGCTCGGGAGTCAGACCCTTTCCTACAAGGCCAACTTCGCGCTGCACGGCCACGAGGTGCTGATGCGCATGGAGAACACCCCCAAGCTGGTGATCGCGGCCCTTAACGGCCACGCCATCGGAGGCGGCCTCGAAATCTCCATGGCCGCGGACATCCGCATCGGCAAGAAGGACGGCGGCCGCATGGGCCTGGCGGAGGTGAACCTCGGGGTCATGCCGGGCATGGGCGGCACCCAGCGCCTTCCCCGTCTGGTGGGCCGGGCCAAGGCCCTGGAGCTCTGCGCCACGGGCAAGCAGGTGGCCTTCGAGGAGGCGATGGACATGGGGCTGCTGCACTACATCTATGAACGCGAGACCTTCATGCAGGACGTCATGGACTACGCCAAGCAGTTCGTGCCGCCCAACAAGGCGAGCCTGGCCGTGGGCAAGATCAAGCGCGCGGTCCACGTGGGCATCGAGACCTCGCTGCCGGAAGGCCTGGCGTTCGAGCGGGAGGTGCTGACGCAGACCTTCGCCAGCGATGACGGCAACGAGGGCGTGACCGCCTATCTGGAAAAGCGCACGGCCAAGTTCACGGGCCAGTAGGCCAAAGAGACGGATCGAGTCCTCGGCGCCCGCGGCGTGCGGCGCGGCCGGGGCTTCATGCGGAACATCCCATCAAACCCACAATCCGGAGGTATCGAATGTCCAAGCTGTTAATCGGCGGCGAGCTCGTGGACGCCGTAAAGAAGGAAACCTACGAAGTGCGCAACCCGGCCACCGGCCAGGTGGTGGACCACGCCGCAAAGGGCTCCCAGGAAGATGTCCGGCAAGCCGTGGACGCCGCTGAGACTGCCTTCAAGGAGTGGTCGGACACCACCCCGGAGGACCGCGGCAAGGCGCTGGAGAGCGCCTGCAAGCTCATTGAGGAACGCAGCAACGACATCGCGCAGCTGCTGACCCAGGAGCAGGGAAAGACCCTGTTCGAGGCCGGGCTGGAGATCCATCACCTGATCCACGGGCTGGAGTTCTACGCCGGTCTCGCCTCCAAGGTGCGCGGCTCCCACGTGCCGCTGCCGCAGAAGAACGCCTACGGCATGGTCGTGCGCCAACCCATCGGCGTGTGCGGCGCCATCGTGCCGTGGAACTTCCCGCTGACGCTCATGGGCACCAAGGTGGGTCCGGCGCTGGCGGCGGGCAACACCATTATCGTCAAGCCCGCTTCCACCACCCCGCTGGCCACGGCGCTGTGCATGGAGCTGATCGGGCAGGCCACCTACGCCGGCGGCAAGAAGTCCCTGCCGGCGGGCACGGTGAACTACGTCAGCGGACCCGGCGGCTCGGTGGGAGAGGAGTTGCTGAGCAACCCCCGCATCCGCCGTATCGCTTTCACCGGCTCCACTCCCATCGGGCGTCACGTCATGGAGGTAGCGGGACGGGAGATCAAGCGCGTGACCCTGGAGCTCGGCGGCAGCGACCCCATGATCGTCATGGAGGACGCCAACGTCGACCTGGCGGTGAAGATGGCGGACATCGGCCGGTACTTCAACTGCGGGCAGATGTGCCTCGGGGTGAAACGCCTGTTCGTGCACGAATCCGTCGCGGAGGACTTCGTCGGCAAGCTCGCGGCCGGCCTCCAGAAGAAGACGGTGGGAGACGGCATGGAGAAGGGCAGCCGCATGGGGCCGCTCCACGTCGACTACCAGCGCACCGAGGTGGAAGAGCAGGTGGAGGACGCCAAGGCCCGGGGCGCCAAGGCCGTGGCGGGCGGCGCCCGGCCGGAAGGCGACCAGTTCAAGAACGGCCACTTCTACCTGCCGACCCTGCTCACCGACGTGCCGGACGACGCCCGCATCGCCACGGAGGAATGCTTCGGCCCTGCCCTGCCGGTGTTCACCTTCAAGGACATCGACGAAGCCATCGAGCGGGCCAACGCCTCGGAGTTCGGCCTGGGCTCGTCCATCTGGACCAGCAACATGGGCTACGCCAACAAGGCCATCGACAAGCTCGAGGCTGGCAACGTGTGGGTCAACTCGCTCCACTACGGCTACGACGAGCTACCCTTCGGCGGCGTCAAGTCCAGCGGCGTGGGGCGCGAGCACGGACCCGAGGCCCTGGACTACTACCTGGAGCCCAAGGGCGTGGTGGTGGTCAACGTATAGCGGTTTTCGGGAATCCCGAGCGGCGGAGGGCGGCGTGCTGCCCGCCGCCGCCGGATTCCCGCTTCCGCGGAAATGACGGCGAAGGTGCGGGAAACACGGTTCGAAGCGTGGCTGCCTGATCGCGCAGGTTGATGCAAGCGCCAGCCAATCCTTCCGATTCCCGGCCTGCCAGCCGTAACGTGCGTCCGCTTCGGCGGCTCGCCGCGTACCTTAAACCCTACCCTCTCCTGCTGACCCTGGCCGCCGTGTCCCTTCTGGCGGCGGCCGTGGCAACCCTCATCCTGCCCATCGCCGCGCGGCAGATGATGGAGCCCGGCTTCGCCGAAGAGAACCGCGTGCTGATCAGCCAGCGTTTTCAGTTGCTGCTGGCAGTCATCGCGGTCCTGGCCGTGGCATCCTCCAGCCGCTTCTACTTCGTCGCCAGGATCGGGGAACGGGTGGTGGCCGACATCCGCAAACAGATCCACGGCCACGTGCTGCGCATGAACCCCACGTTCTTCGAGGTCACCCGCACCGGCGAGATCCTCTCGCGTTTGACCACCGACACCACGCTGATCCAGACGGTGATCGGCTCCGGCGCCTCCATGGCGCTGCGGAACCTGCTGATCTTCGCCGGCGGTTTCGTGATGTTGATCGTCACCAGCCCGCAACTCATGGGCGCGGTCATGGTGCTCATCCCCCTGGTCCTGCTGCCGATCCTGATACTGGGCCGAAGGGTGAGGCGCCTGTCCCGGCTGAGCCAGGACCGGGTGGCGGACACCAGCGCCCTGGCCGGGGAAAACCTCGACGCGGTGGAGACCGTGCAGGCGTTCACCCAGGAACGCACCGAGAGGGAACGCTTCGGCGCGGCCACCGAGGCCGCCTACCACACCGCGCTGGTGAGAATCCGCTACCGGGCGCTGCTCATCTTCCTGGTCATCACGATGATGTTCGGCGGCGTCGTGGGCGTGCTGTGGCTGGGGGCGGACGCGGTCCTGAGCGGCCGCATGTCCGCCGGCGTGCTGATCCAGTTCGTGTTCTACGCGATCTTCGTGGCGGGCTCGGCCGCCACCTTGAGCCAGGTGTGGGGCGAGGTCCAGCGGGCCGCCGGCGCCACCGAGCGCCTGATGGAGCTGCTGGACGCGCGGCCGGAAATCCACGCGCCGGCAACGACCCGTCCCCTGCCCGAACCGCCGCGAGGCAGCGTCGTTCTGGACGCGGTGGAGTTCCAGTACCCGTCGCGCCCCGACGAGCACGCGTTGCGGGGCTTCTCCCTCAACATCGAGCCGGGGGAAACCTTGGCCCTGGTGGGCCCCTCGGGGGCCGGCAAGAGCACCGTGTTCAAGCTGCTGCTACGGTTCTACGATCCGGGCAGCGGGTGCATCCGGCTGGACGGCGTCGACCTTCGGGAAGCGGACCCTCATGCGGTAAGAGGCCGCATCGGGCTGGTACCCCAGGAAACCGTCATCTTCGCCGCCAACGCCCGAGAGAACATCCGCTACGGCCGCCCCGAGGCCCTGGACGCCGAGGTGACGGCGGCTGCCCACGCCGCCTTTGCCGACGACTTCATCCAGGACCTGCCGGAGCGCTACGACACCTTCCTGGGCGAGAAGGGCCTGCGCCTGTCCATCGGCCAGCGCCAGCGCATCGCCATCGCCCGGGCCATCCTCAGGGACCCGGCGGTGATGCTGCTCGACGAGGCCACCAGCTCGCTGGACGCCGAGAGCGAGCACCTCGTGCACCAGGCGCTGGAGCGCCTCATGGCCAACCGCACCACCCTCATCATCGCCCACCGTCTCGCCACCGTGCTCAAGGCCGACCGCATCGTGGTCATCGACCAGGGACGCATCGTCGCCACCGGCACCCACGAGGAACTGATGAGCGACGGCGGCCTCTACGCCCGGCTGGCCTCGCTGCAATTCGCGCCGGAAGCCTAGTATGACGCCCTGAGCGTAGCGAAGTCGAAGGGCGCCATACGGTGTCTTCAACAACCTGCTGTGTTGCGTTCGGGACAGTCCCTCGTGCGCCGGTACCAGGGAGGAGAGGATATGGAACAACGGCTCAGCATCGTCACCCTGGGTGTGGACGATCTTGCACGTGCACGCGCGTTCTACGAGGCACTCGGCTGGCGGGTTGCGAGCGAGGAAAACGCCGATTCCATCGTGTGCTTCACGCTCAACGGAATCGGTTTCGCCCTGTATCCGCGGGACATGCTCAACAAGGACATCGGCCTGCCGGACGGCAGCGGCGGCGCCACGGGCGCGGTCACCCTGGCCTACAACGTCCGGGCGCGAGAGGATGTCGCCGCCGCGCTTGAAGAGGCCGAACGCGCCGGCGGCGCTATCGTCAAGCCGGCGCAGGACGTGTTCTGGGGCGGCCATTCGGGATACTTCAAGGATCCCGACGGGCATTTGTGGGAGGTTGCCTGGAACCCCTTCTCGCCGCTCGATGACGAGGGGAACTTCGCCTGGTAGTCGCGGCTGGCCGGGCTAGTCGCGGTCCTCGATGGCGCGGAACACCGCGTCCCGGACCTTGTCGTAGTCGGCGGGCACGTCGATGGGGGTGTTGGGGTGGCGGGAAGCCACTTCCTCGAGGCGCCCCTCGTGGTACTTGATCTTGAACTCGGGGAACTTGAGGCCGTTGGCGGTGGAGATGACCACCACGCGGTCCTGTTTGCGGATGATGCCCCGGTCCACCAGCTTGAACAGCGCGGCCAGCGCGACGCCGGTGTGGGGGCAGTTGAAGAGCCCGGTGCGGTCAGCGCGGGCGGCGGCGTCGGCCAACTCGTCCTCGGTGGCCTGCTCCACCACGCCCCCGAAGTACTGCAGGGCGCGGATGGCCTTCTCGATGCTCACCGGGTTGCCGATCTGGATGGCACTGGCCAGGGTCGGCTGGGCCTGCACCGGCTCGAACTCGTCGAAGCCCTTCAAATAACTGAGATAGAGCGGGTTGGCCCGTTCGGCCTGGGCGCAGGCGATGCGCGGCAGCTTGGAGATCATGCCCAGGTCGTGCATCAACTTGACCCCCTTGCCCAGGGCGCTGACGTTGCCCAGGTTGCCCCCGGGGATGACCACCCAGTCCGGCACCTGCCAGTCGAACTGCTGCGCCAGCTCCATGCTCACGGTCTTCTGTCCCTCCACCCGGAGCGAGTTCATGGAATTGGCGAGGTAGATGTTGTGACGGGTGCAGAACTCCCGCACCAGTTCCATGCAGCCGTCGAAGTCGGTGTCGATGGCCAGTGTCACGGCGCCGTGGGCGATGGGCTGGATGAGTTGCGCCGTGGAAACCTTGTTCTTGGGGAGGAACACGACGGCGCGGATGTCCGCCACCGCGCAGTAGGCCGCAAGGGCCGCGGAGGTGTCGCCGGTGGACGCGCACGCCACCGCGGGGATCTCCACCCCTTCCGAGATCATCTGGCGCACCATGGACACCAGCACGGTCATGCCCAGGTCCTTGAAGGAGCCGGTATGGCTGTTGCCGCACAGCTTGACCCAGAGGTCGGGCAGGCCGATCTCCTTGCCCAGCCGCTCGGCCCAGAAGAGGTTGCTGCCGCCCTCCAGGGTCGACACCACGTTGGCGTCGTCCACGTCGGGGCACACCATCTCGCGCTTGCCCCAGACCGAGCTGCCGTAGGGCCACCGGTTGCCCATCAGGCGCTGATCGAAGAGATCCTTCCAGTATGCGGGCGATTTCTTGCGGAGGAG
>JAPOQB010000666.1 GCA_026710965.1 Deltaproteobacteria bacterium
GACAATCCGACGGCATGCATGAACAGGGAGAACAGCACCGCGGTGTTGGGCGTCGAATAGCGCAGCCCCCACCGCGCCGCGATGTTCGACGTGGCGTAGGAGAACGCGGTAAGAAGGGCGAGCAGCTCGATGGACATGGGGTTTCCGGGGCAGCGGGCCGGCATGCCGCGCGGGCATGCGGCGGCGCGTAGCTCATGCCGATGTTCCAGGGCCTATCCCGGATCAGGGGAAAAAGCGAACACCGGATCGGTCGCGGTCACTCCGGAACGCCGGGCGGGTCCGTCGCGTGGCCCGTTCGCATGCCGCAAGATCATGAAGAAGTTCAAGTTCAACCGCGCCTACTACGACCGCTGGTACCGGAACGACGAGACCCGGACCTTCATGACGGAATACACCCCCGTCATCGCACGCTTCGTGTTCGCCTACCTCGACTACCTGGAGGTGGAGGTCAAGACGGTGCTGGACGCCGGCTGCGGCCTCGGACACTGGCAGACCGCGCTCAAGAACCTGGGCCGGGACGTGCGCTACCACGGCCTGGAGACCAGCGACTACCTCTGCCGGGAGCTCGGTTGGGAGAAGGGCTCCATCGCCGACCACCAGGCCGAGGAACCGTTCGACCTGGTGGTGTGCCAGGGGGTGCTCCAGTACCTGGACGACGCGGAGTGCAAGGCCGCCATCGACAACCTCGCCACCCTGTGCTCCGAGGCGCTCTACCTCGAGGTGCTCACCCGACGGGACGCCCGGGAGAACTGCATCCCCGAGCGCACCGACACCGACGTCTACCTGCGCAAGGGAAAATGGTACCGCAAGCGCCTCGACCGACACTTCGTCAACCTGGGCGGCGGGCTGTTCCTGTCCAGGACCTGCGCCGCTACGTGCTATGAACTCTGGACCGCCTAGGGGCATGTTTGCCCCTAGGCGGGCGAGTTGACACCGCACGCCGGTCATGGCAAGTCAGCACTTCGCATTCCAAGGCTACCGGAACGGGAGTTGGTGAGGATCACATGTGGGAAGCTGCCATAGGCGCGGCGGACAAGCTCTTTTCCTTCGGGCCGATCGTAGCGATGCTGCTGATATTGCCCGTCGCGCTGGTCTCGGGGCTGATGCCCGGCGGGAACCTGCCCATCGCGGTGGTGCTGCTGGGGTTCGCCGGGTATGTGGACCCGTGGATCACGGTCACCGCCGTGGTCTTTTTCCTGGCGGCCAGCGACATCACGGAGCCGGTTCCGTCCATTCTGATGGGCATTCCCGGAGCCCGTTCGGCCCAGGCGACCATACTCGACGGCTATCCACTGGCCCGCCAGGGACTGGCGGGTGTGGCCCTGGGCGCCAGCTACATGTGCACGCTGGTGGGCGGCATCATCGGCGCCTTGGCGTTGCTGTTGTCGCTGCCCATTTCCCGTGAGTTGTTGCGGCTGTTCGGGTCTGCCGAGTTCTTTCTGCTGTCGCTGCTGGGGCTCATGTGCGTGGCCATCGTCAGCTCCGGGGCCTTCGTCAAGGGCATGCTCACGGCCTGCTTCGGGCTCGCCATCTCCATGATCGGCTTCTCCGTCATCGGCGGCAACGTCCGCACCACCTTCGGCATCGACTACCTGTGGGACGGCATCCCCCTGGCCCCGGTGGTCATCGGCCTGTTCGCCCTGCCCGAGGTGGTGGACCTGGTGGTCTCCAACACGCCCATCGCCCGCGAACGCCTGGAGACCATGCTCAAGGAGGCGGACCGGGACGTCTACAAGGGCATGAAGGAAGCCCTCAACAACAAGTGGCTGCTGGTGCGCTCGTCGCTCATCGGCACCTTCGTGGGGATGATGCCGGGCATCGGCTCCTCCGGGGCTCACTGGATCGCCTACGCCCAGGCGCGCCATACCGAGAAGGGCGCGATGGAAACCTTCGGCACGGGCGACGTGCGCGGCGTCATCGCCGCGGACTCGGCCAACAACTCGGTGGACGGGGGCGTGCTGATCCCCACCGTGGTGTTCGGCATACCGGGCAGCGGCGGCATGGCCATCCTGCTGGCGATCCTGGTGCTGTCGGGGGTCCAGCCGGGGCCGGCGATGTTGACCGAGCACCTGGAGCTCACCATCAGCCTGGTTTACACCATCGTGCTGGGCAACGTCATCGTCGTGCCCATCATGCTCTATTTCGCCCCCTACATGACCCGCATCGCCGCCATCTCCCCCAACATTCTCGCGCCCATCATCATCGCCCTGGTGACCCTGGCCGCCTACCAGGCCACGTATTCCATGGAGGACCTGGGGCTGGTGCTGGCTTTCGGCGTCCTGGGCCTGTTCATGAAGCGCTACGGCTGGCCGCGGCCGCCGATCCTCATCGCGGTGGTGCTGGCGGAGATCGTGGAGAAATACCTCTGGCTGTCGGCCAACAGCTACGGCTGGGCCATGTTCTCGCGCCCGCAGTTCCTGTCCATCATCGTGATCATGGTCCTGGTGATGGTGGTGAGCCTGCGGATGCAACAGGGAGCCAAGAAGGCCGCGGAGGAGTCCACCGGCGAAGGGCGGGGAGCGGAACTGGACGACGACTGATGGATGAAAGCAAAGACATGAACGCCGGCAAGGACCCGGAGGGGACGTCGCGGCGGGGTTTCTCCCTCGAGGTGGTGGGGGAAATCACCCTGCTGGCCATCGTCGGCAGCCTCTTCGTCTACATGTTCATCGAGTCCTTCTCCTGGCCCGAGGGCTCGGCCCTCATGCCCCGTATCGCCATCGGGCTCGGCACGCCTTTCTGGATCGCGCGCCTGATCGTCCTGATCCGGAGCACCCGGGAGACTTCGTCGGAGATGATCATGGACCTGGGCTTCCGCACCGGCGAGGACCCCGGGGCCGAACGGATGCGGTTCGCCCGCATCTGCTTCTACATCCTGGGCCTCTACGCCGCCATCTGGCTGGTGGGCTTCCACATCGCCATTCCGCTGGGCGTCTTCTTCTACGTGCTGGTATACGGCCGCGCCGGGTGGATCTGGTCCACCGTCCTGGGGCTGATATTCCTGGCCCTGATCGTGCTGGTCTACGACCGGTTCCTGAACGCCACCTGGCACGACCCCCCGCTTCTCAGGCTGTTCTGGGGCTGACCGAAAATGAAACGGCCATCCGCCGAATGACGGATGGCCGTTTTCTTCCACGCCCCCCAAGGGGCGATTCCGGATGCAGATCCCTAGTTGATGCCCATGAGCCGCTTGAGCAGCTTCTCGCCGTCCGGCGTCAGCGACTCGTAGCGCTTCAGTCCTTCGTTGAAGTCCTCCGCGGTGCCCAGCGCGACCTCGTAGCCGGCGATCCCGGCGGCCTTCAGGAAACCCGCGTCCTTGGTGGTCTCCTCGAAGGCCTTCTTCCAGACGTTGTAGACGTCATCCGGTACTCCGGGTTGAAGCACGTAGATCCGGCTGAACGTGTTGAACCGCTGAGCCACGAGAAAGGCGTTCTGCTGTTCCTCGGTGGACTTCACCACCTCGAAGAGGTGCGGCACCTTGGTGGCTCCGAGCTTGCCCAGCCAGTCCTTGGAGGGTTCCTTTTCCCACCAGAAGATGGGCGCCACCTTCTTGTCGGTAACCCACTTCGGGAACAGCCGCGGCACGTTCTCCTCGACGCAACGGTCGACGCCTTCCATCTCGTCGCGGTCGAAGGCGGCCATGATCTCGGAGGTGCCGCCGTAGCCATAGACCATCTTGATCGGACCGCCCATTTCCATCACGAACTGGGGGCCGATGCCGAAGGCCGCGCCCGGAGCGTTGCCGCCGCTGGTGATGGGCTTGCCGCGCTTGACCAGGTCCGCGTAGTTGCTGCCGAGGCTGCGGCGCACGCACCAGATACGGGGCACCTCGCCGGCGCTGGGGCTTCCCAGCACGCGCACGGTCTTGAGGTCGAAGTCCGGCACGTCCTTGCCCGCCAGCTCGCGCTGAACGAACCGCGGATGAAGCAGACCCAGGGTCATGCCGTCGGGCTTGGCCTTCATGGCCCGGCGCAGACCGCGAAGCTGGCCGGCTCCGGGAACGTTGCGGACGATGAAGGACGGGTCGCCCGGCAGAAACTTGGCCACGAAACGGGCCACCAGCCGGGAGAACGTGTCGTAGCCGCCGCCCGGAGCCGAGCCGACGATGATGTTCACCGGCTTGGACTCGAAGAGCTTTTTCAGCTCCGCATCCGAGCGCTGCGCCCATGCGCCCGCCGGCACCAGCAACGAGACGGCCATCACGGCGGCGAAGACGCCGCCGAGGAGTCGAAGCGACCGGCTCTGTCTCTTTAACACCTCAAAAAACATGAAAACCTCCTTAGCCAAGTTAATGTCCGTCGAACAGACTAGCCCTCTTAAACCAGCCGACAAACAAACACAAGCCCGGCCCAATGAAAAAAAGCCTGCCGGTCACGCTGCTCGGCGCGCGGGCGTCGTCAGCCCCGCCCGATTGAACAGGGACAGCAGCAGTCCCACCGCCAGCACCCCGATCAGGGTGATGTACATGCCGCGATAACCAACCAGGGCGATGACGCCGCCGGAGAGGGCCGATCCCAACCCGGAACCCAGCGGGAAGGCCATGGAGAAGGTCGCCATGGTGACGCCGCGGCGCTTGGGGTCGCCCCGCTCGATGGCCAGGGCGAGGGTGGTGGAGACGCCCAGGGCGTAGCCGAGAAAATAGAACGCCCCGGCGATCATCATCACGGTGACGTTCGACGCCACCAATACCAGGGCGATGCCGGCGATCTCCAGCACGTATGCCGCCGCCACCGCGGGCGCGCGGCCGATCCTGTCCGACATCTGGCCGAGAAGGGGGCGGCCCACGACGCTGGCCAGTCCGATGGCGACGAAGTACCAGCCGAGGCTCTCGATGCCCACCTCCCGGGCGTAGAGGACGATGAAGGAATTCAGGCCGGACCAGGGCAGGTTCATGCAAAAGAGCAGCAGCGCGGTGAACAGGATTCCGCGGTCGAAATAGGTCCGGGAGAAAGTCCGGTCGCCCGGGGCCTGGGGTTCCGGTGGTGCCTGGGTTTCCGGGGCGGACGGCGGGGCCGCCCGCTTTATCCCCCGGCCGCAGACCTGCGCCAGCACGGCCGCCAGCACGGCGGCGGCGCTGGACACGAAGAACACCGCCGCATAGCCGGCCGCGGGAAGCCCGATGATCCACAGCGCGGCCGGAGGAAAGAACAGCGAGGCGCTGCTCTGTATGCCGGAGTAGTACCCGCTGGCTTCTCCGCGCCGGTCGGTGGGCACCACCGCGGCCAGGAACGCGTAGCCGCTGGTGTTGATCCCGGCCCAGCAGAAGCCCCGGAGGATGTTGGCGGTGAAGGCGCCCTCGACGTTGGGGACGACGAAGATCATCACGGTCAGGCAGAGGCCGATGCAGCTCAGAGTGAGCACCCGGATCTCGCCCCCGGAATCCACCCAGGTACCCACCAGCGGGCGGATCACCACGCTGGTGGCGCTGAAGCAGGCCAGCAGCAGCCCCACCATGAACGGCGAGCTGCCCAGATGGTCGAGGTACAGGGGCAGCGTGGGCGTCAGCACCGCGTGATGCCCGTAGGCCAGGAACTGCGACACACTCAACAGGATGAACGTACGCGTCCAGAAACTCGGCTTGGCAGCCTGATCCGGCATGGAGTGTCGGCGGGTCGGCTCGGTGTCGCGACAGGGCGGCGCGTCAGCTCTGGCGCTTCACCCAGGACAGGATCACGTCGTTGGTGAGCTCCGGATCCTCCCAGAAGAAGCCGTGGGTCTGCCGCTCCAGGACCTTCAGCTCGGCGCCGGGGATGCGGTCCGCCAGTACCTGGGCCTGGGCCACGTGGTTGCTGCCCACGGTATCGCCGTCGCCGATCAGCACCATGGTC
>JAPOQB010000668.1 GCA_026710965.1 Deltaproteobacteria bacterium
CCCTCCCCGGATCCTCGTAGTAGTGTTCATAGTACCATTCCGCGATCTCGCCTCCGGTGGTGAGCCACACGCCGTCGTGTGCGCGGATGTATTCCAGCGCCAGGTCCAGGTACTTGATGCGAAGCGGGACGCCGATGATGAAGGGGTGGAGCGGAATGCACAGGACGGTGCCGCTGCGTTCGCCGTCACGGTAGAGGACGTCGAACTGGTCGCAGACCTGCTGGAGGTACTCCTTGGGGGTGTAGTTGGAGCGCAGGAAGAAGTTGATGTCGTTGAGGCCCTGCTCGTAGGGTACGACGATCATGCGGCCGCTTTTCACGCGCATGGGGATGGGCTGGTCGTCGAAGCCCCAGTCACACAGGTAGTCGAAGCCCACCGCCGCCAGGTGGTCCGGGGTGTCGAAGGTCTCGGCCAGGGCGGGTCCGAGCCAACCCCGCGGCGACGTGCCGGTGGCCGCGGTGATTTCATCCCGGACCTGTCGAATCACCGAGCGTTCGTCGTCGGCGGGGTAGGCGGTCAGCGGCATGTTGTTGGTGATGCCGTGCCCGAGCCACTCCCAGTCCCGCTTGATCCCTTCCTCGACGATCTCCCGATGATGGAGGCAGACCTCGGAGTTCAATTGGGCGCTGGCCCGGATGCCGTGTTTGTCCAGCACCTCCATCATCCTGAAGACCCCCACCCGCGCGCCGTAGTCGCGCTGCGAGTAGCCGCGGACGTCCGGCACCTGTGACATTCCGAAATTGGGAATGGGCTGATCGATGTGAAAGTACTCGATGTTGGGGCTCACCCAAACGGCGATCCTGGCCTCGTTCGGCCATCTGAGCGTCGGCCGTGTCCTGATGGATTGATAGTCGTAGCGGCGGTTTTCCATTTCGGGCTCCCACGAAACTCAATTTTCGGAAAGAAGATAACATCAACCGCGGGACGGCGCGACCAAGGCACGGCGCGCCGGGTCGTTCCCTACCTTGTTCGCCCCGCGGGCGGCTCGCTATATTGGGAGCGGCGCGCCGGTTGCCGGTGGCAATACAGGGCGGTTCACGTTAGAGGGTACGAAACCGGCGAGGACATCACATGACGAAACTGAAGACTCCCTTGTGCGACGTGCTCGGCATCGAGCACCCGATCATTCAGGCGGGCATGGGTTGGGACAGCCGCGGCTCCACGACCCCGCCGGCGTTGGTGGCGGCGGTGTCCGACGCGGGCGGCCTGGGGGTCATCGGCGGCAGCCCGCTCCAGCCGGAGTTCATACGGGAGCGCATACGCGCGACCCGCGAACTGACGGACCGGCCTTTCGGGGTCGACATCACCCTGCCGCGGCTGGCGCAAACCCCCTTCGCGGACGTGGGCAACGTCCGGGAGTTCCTGGAGCGCACCCATCCCGACCACGTGAGCTTCGTGCGCGAGGCCATCGAGGAGTTCGGGCTCGAGACTCAGGGCCCGGACCCGTGGTCCAAGGTCAAGACCCCCGACATGGTGCAACGACAGTTGGACGTGATTCTGGAGGAGGGCGTCCGGGTGCTGGCAGTGGGGCTCGGCGATACCGCGACCGTGGTGCCGCTGGCCCACGAGCGGGGGATGAAGGTGCTGGCACTGTGCGGCAACGTCAAGCAGGCGGTGGGGCACGCCGCCAACGGCGTCGACGTGGTCATCGCCCAGGGCTACGAGGCCGGCGGCCACACCGGACGGATCGCCAACTTTCCGCTCATCCCGCAGGTGGTGGACGCGGTGCGGCCGACGCCGGTGGTGGTGGCCGGGGGCATCGCCGACGGCCGCGGCCTGGCCGCCGCGCTGAGCCTCGGGGCGGTGGGAGTGTGGTGCGGCACGGTCTTCCTGGCCAGCAAGGAGAGCGAGATCCACTCCGACTACAAGGACCAGCTCATCCAGGGGCGCACCGAGGACTTCGTGCTCGATCGCTTTCCCAGCGGCAAGCCCAGCCGCCACTACCGCAGTCCGGTGATCCGGAAGTGGGAGACCTCCGGCCTGCAGGCACTGGAGATGCCGTTTCAGGGGGTGCTCAACGATCAGTTCCGGGTGGCGGCGGAGAGCCGCGACCGGGTGGACCTCATGAGCGTCCCGGGCGGACAGGTGGCCGGGCTGCTCGGTGAGAACGACGTGCGGCCCGCCGCCGAGATCGTCCAGGGCATGGTCCGGCAGGCGGCCGAGGTCTTGAAGAGGGGAGCGTCCCTGGCAGTGGGCGACTGAACGGAGTCACGTGTCGCGGCGCGCGAACGGTTCCACCCGTGAGACACAACACGACGCAACGCGAGGACAGTCATGGACATCGATCCCGTCAGGTATGAAGTGTTTCTGCACCGGCTTTGGGCCATCGGCGAGGAGGGGCGCCAGACTCTCCAGCGGGTCACCGCCTCGCCCATCGTGGCCCAGGGCGGCGAGGTGATGAGCTCGTTCTACGACACCGAGGGCAAGATGGTGCTGGCCTGCTCGGGCCACCTGCGTTTCGCCGGCGCCACGTCGGACGCCATCAAGTATCTCATCGAGTGGTACGGCAAGTCGCCGGGGTTCTTCGACGGTGACCAGATCTTCTTCAACGACCCCTACGTCGCGGGCTCCCACACCTATGACATGATGGTGATCAAGCCGATCTTCCATAAAGGCGAGCTCATCGCCTGGACCGCCACCAGCACCCACACGGCGGACACCGGCGGGCTGCTCCGGGGGGCCGCTTCCGAGATCTTCCACGAGGGCATCCGCATCCTCGGCGTCAAGGTGGTGGAGAAGGGCGAGTTCCGCGAGGACATCTTCAGGACCCTCACCGAGCAGTGCCGCGACCCGCAGTACGTGGGCCTGGACGTGAAGGCCATGATCGCCGGGAACAACGTGTGCGGCAAGCGCTACCTGGAGCTGGTGGACAAGTTCGGCCCGGAGTTCCTCGATGCCGCGGGTCAGAAGACCATCGCCGACTCGGAGGAGATGGCGCGGGCCAAGCTCCGCTCCCTGCCCGACGGCCGGTGGGTGTCACGCCTCTACAGCACGGCCCTCAACAAGCAGACCAACACGGCCATGCCCATCCAGATCGTGTGCACCGCCACCAAGGAAGGAGAACACCTCAAGCTGGACTTCGCCGGCAGCAGCCCGCAGATGGCCAACGACGCCAACTCCACGCTCCCCAGCACCTTTGCCCACGTGGGCGTGGCCCTCACCAACACGCTGTTCTGGGACGTGCCCTGGAGCGACGGCAAGCTGGCGCCGGTGGAGGTGTCCGTGCCCGAGGGCACGGTGCTCAACTGCGTGTTCCCGGCCGCGTGCGGCTTCGCGCCCTGGGTCGGCGAGAAGCTCGTGGCCGCGGTGGTGGAGTGCATGTCCAAGATACTCTATGCAGCCGGCCGGCCGCAGGACGTCAACGCGAGCTGGAACAGCATGTGGACCGCGGGCGGGCCGGGGTACTTCCCCGGCGGCACCAACCGCGAGGGCATCCGCACCGCCCAGGGCATCTACGACATCCACGGCGGCGGGCTGGGCGCCGCGCCGCACCGGGACGGGGTCAACACCGGCGGGCACATGAACATCCCGTCCGGCGGCATCAGCGACGTGGAGCGCATCGAAATGCAGTACCCGCTGCTCTACTTCACCCGCAACCACAACATGGACGGGCCGGGCGCGGGCAAGCACCGTGGCGGCCTCGGCAGCTTCCGCCTCACCATGGTGTACGGCTCCCGGGACTTCACCAACGACTACAAGCCCTACGGCGGCATCCCCCAGAAGGCCTTCGGCCTGTTCGGCGGCTACCCGGTGGGCAGCGGCGCGTTCCGCGCCATCTTCAACCCGGCGGGGGATGTGTGGGAGCGCATGAAGGCCGGCGACTATCCCACGCATCCCGCGCAGGTGGCGGCGGACGGCTGGGGTGAGGTGCATATCCCCGAGGGCACGCCGGAGCGGCTGGCGGTGCCGGAGTTCAGCCTGATGTCCGATTTCACCGCCTGCGGCGGCGGTTTCGGCGACCCGCTGGAGCGGGAGCCGGAGCGGGTGGCCCGGGACGTGAGGATCCGGGCGGTGTCGGCAGGCATGGCCGAGGCCGTCTACGGCGTGGTCCTCGAGGGCGGAGACCTTTCCGTGGACGTCGCGGCCACCGAAGAGAGGCGCCGGCAGATTCGCGCCGCGCGTCTTGCGGACGGGACCCTCCTGGCCCCGTCCGGACTCGACAACGGCGACCGCAACTGGGAGTCATCCCTGCGCTTCCACGAGTACCTGGAGATCGCCTCGGATGGGAACGACCGTGCCGTGCGCTGTATCTCGTGCGGCTACCTGTTCTGCGGCCCGGACGAGAACTACAAGAAGCACAGCGTGAGGCTGGTGTTGAGCCCGGAGGAGCTGTCGGGCACGAGGCTACCCTCCGATGAGGACTACCTCGGCCGTTTCCACCTGTATGCGTGTCCGGGTTGTGCCACTCTGCTTCAAGTGGACGTGTACTGTCCGGCTCTCGGCGGCGACGAAGACCTCATGGACATCCGCGTGGGCGGCAACGGGCGGGTTTGAAGCATGGTCGTCCAGCGTGCGTCCCACGATTTGGGGACCGCAGCAGATTGAAAAGAAACCAGAGACTTCCTCTGTCACCCCTCCAGCCATTCCATATCCGTAGAGCCCGTCGGTGAGCCCGGTAAGTTCGACGGCACCTTCCACGGCCCGAACCACGTTAAACTCGGAGGCGTGGAACGAGCATCGGCGTCTTCGCCTGGTACGCGCGGTAGCCGGGGTATTTCGCGACGGAAATCGATTCGGTAACGTGGCTGGCCCCCAGGAACACCAGCGTAACAGCGATAAACCCCAGCCCCGTCCAATGGAACCACTCGCCCGAAGCCGCGACGGTGAACAGGTAGAACGCCCACCACTGGCCGATGTCGCCGAAATAGTTCGGATGACGGGAACAGCGGTACAGCCCGGTCGTGAGGAACGGCTCGGTGATCGTCTCGCCAGCCGCCCCGCGCCGCTTCTTGTCCTGCTGGAAGGCCCACATCTGTTCGTCCGCGACGGTCTCCACCGCCAGAAGGGCCAGAAACAGCGCCGCGGCCAGATAGTCCAACCAGCCGAGCGGCACTTCCGGCCGGAGCCAAGCCCGGTGCACCGGCGAAGCGAACAGCCAGACAACCAGCATTTGTCCGGGCGCGACGAACGTGATGTTGAGCAGTTGGAATCGCAGCGGCCCGAGTCGCTGCTGCATCACCCGCCAACGGTAGTCCTCGCCACCCCGCCAGTAACCACCCTTGCGCGCGAGATTGAAAGTCAGCCGGATGCCCCATAGGCCGGCCAGCGCCGTCATCAGGTTCACGCGCGGCGCCTGGAAGTCGAGCGCAACCGCCACGATTAGACAATAGAGGACGGGGCAGATCGACCACAGGCGATCCACCCAGGAATACTCGCGGGTGATGACCGACAGCAGCCAGGCGACCGCCGCAAGGACGATGCAAAGGTCCAGGGCCGTACCGATCGGTGTCCCGGCCAGCGGGTGTTCAATGAAACCGGACTCCATCACGGTGGCACTTCCGGTACCGGACGGGCGTCGCGCCACTGCGCCCAACACCCTTAGAGCCTCCTACACGGCGTCAACGATTGACAGGCGGGTTTGAAGCTCCGGTGATGCCCGGTCAGGTGTCGTCGCGCCGGTAACCGGTGTTGGTGCCGCCGCTTTGGGAGCGCAGATAGCCCTCCACGTCGGAGAACGTATCCATCATCAACTGTTGGCGTGCGGCCACGAGTTGGTCCGTGCGCAAGGCCTGCGACAGGGGCAGGTCCCTGCCCATCTGGACGGCGATCTTGGCGCTGGCCAGGGCCGCGGGATGGCGCGAGCCAATCTCCCTGGCGAGCTGCAGGGTCACCGCCTCGAGCTCGCCCTCCGGCACGGCGGCCGACACCAGTCCGAAGCGGTCCGCCTCGGCCCCCGAGAAGTTCCGCCCGCTGTAGTGCATCAGGGCTGCCTTCTTGGCCGTTATACCGGTGTGATAGAGGGAGCTCAGGGCCATCTGGCCGAAGCTGCCACGGACGATCTCGGGCATGCCGATCTTCGCGGTATCCGCGGCGATGGCGATGTCGTGGGCGGTCATGAGCGCCATGCCGCCGCCCAGGCAGTGGCCGTGCACCTGGGCGATGGTGACCTTGGGGTAGTTCCTGAAGCTCTCGTAGAACATCATATTCGGGTGGGAACGGTCCCAATCCCGCGGTGGTTCCGTGTGGATCGCCCGGAGGTCGTGCAGGTCCGCCCCGGCACAGTAGCACGGTCCGTTTCCCCGGGTGACGATCACACGGACGTCGGGATCGGCCCGGACCGTCTCGAGGGCGTCGAGAATTTCGCCGGTCAGG
>JAPOQB010000670.1 GCA_026710965.1 Deltaproteobacteria bacterium
CTTTCATTCCCCTCCCCTTTCATTTACCCTGTCGGGCCATGCACGCAGGCTTGTGTTTCGACGGCTTCTACTCGATCCAGGAGATGATCGAGCTGGCGCAACTGGCCGACGACATCGGCATGGACTCCATCTGGATGTCCGACCACATCTGCTTCCGGGACTCCATCGCGTCGGCCATGGCGTTTCTCGCAAAAACAACGCGCATCAAGGTCAACCCGGCGCCGCTGAGCCCCTACTCGCGCCACCCCATGGTCACGGCCATGGCGCTGGTCACCATGGAGGAGTTCGCCCCCGGGCGGGTGGCCGCCACCGCGGGCACCGCCAACCCCACCGCGCTCCGGGAGATCGGCATCGAGGCTACGCGGATGCTCAAGACCATGCGCGAGTACATGACGCTGCTGCGCAAGCTGCTGGCGGGCGAGACCGTGGAGTTCCAGGGCGAGGTCTTCACCATGCATGGGGCCAGCATGGGGCTCACGCCCGGCAGCGAGATACCCATCTACATGACCGCCGTGAGACCCGGGATGCTGCGGCTGGCGGGCGAGACCGCCGACGGCGTGCTCCTGTCCGCGGGCTGCACGCCCGCCTACATCCGGTGCTGCGTCGATGAGGTGGAGAAGGGGGCGGCCCGGGCCGGGAAGCCGGCCAAGGGGGACGTGGCCGGCTTCATCGCGGCCTCGGTGTCTGACGATCCGCGGGAAGCGATGGATGCCACCAAGACCTTCCTGGCCTACATCTTCCGCAACAAGCATCATGCCGAGAACCTCCGCCTCGGAGGCGGCACCGTGGACCAGGACCGGCTCGCCGACGCCATCGGCCGGCGCGCATGGGACGAGGCCAAGGGCCTCATCAGCGACGAGGTCGTGCACGCCCACTCGGTCACCGGCACCCCGGAAGAGTGCCGGCGGCGTCTCGATGAATTCGTCCAGGGCGGCCTGGACCTTCCCCTGCTAATGCCCCTGGGCACCCAGGAACAACGAAAACGCGTCGTGGAGCTCGCCCGGGAAGGAGCGTAGAAGGCCTCGAATGGCCGGAGCAACAACCAGGCTGATCGTCACCGCATTGGCAAGTTAGAATCATGGTTCACCAGACCGAGACACCGTCCGCAATGGCCGCCCTTCCCGAACGCAGGGTGATCAAGCTCGCCCGCGGCGCCCTCTCCTACCGCGAGGCGGGTTCGGGACCGGGCCTTCTGCTGCTCCATGGAATGAGCGGAGGATCCGCAAGCTGGGTCCACCAGTTCCAGGCGCTGGCGGACCGGTACCGCGTGATCTCGTGGGACGCCCCCGGCTTCGGGGACTCGGAGCCCGTCGAAGGTGGAGCCGACGCGTTCGCCGCACAGGCGTCGGCGCTGTTGGAAGCGCTGGGATGCGGCCCGGCCACCGTGGTGGGCCATTCGATGGGCGGCATCGTCGCGGTGCGCCTGGCGGCCAATCACCCGGAACATGTCACCGGCCTGGTGCTGTCGTGCACCCATCCGGGGTACGGCGAGCCGCCCGGCGGCCCCCTGATGGCGCGTTTTACCGGTCGCATCGAGGAGTACGAATCACTCGGACCACGGGACTACGGGCTGTTGCGCGCGCGCAAGATGCTGCCGCCCAACGCCTCTCCCGGGGTGGTCGAGCTGGCCGCGTGCATCGCATTGGATATGCGCCCGGAGGGACAGCTCTGTGCCGGAGCGATGATGCTGGAGGCGGACAACGGGCCGCTGCTGCCCCAGGTGACGGCGCCCATGCTGGTGATCACCGCGGAGCTGGACCCGGTGGTCGAGGAAGAGCGTTGGAAAGCGCTGGTGGGGCTTCCGCCCGACGCCCGCCACGTGGAGATGACCGGCGTGGGACACGCCCCCTACCTGGAGGATCCCGCGCGCTACGCGGAGCTCATCGAAGAGTTCCTGACCCGCTGAACCGTCCCTTGTCCCCGTTGCTTCCCTCCCGCTTCGGGGATATGAAAACCCCATGGCCGAGAACATCGCTGAACACCTGAAGGAGCTGGCCCGGCAATCCGAGCGCAAGCTGTCCGCCCTGACCGACATCCGGCGCAGCCTCCACCGCCACCCGGAGGCCGGATGGACCGAGTTCCGCACCACCGGCATGGTGGTGAAACGGCTGCGGGAGCTGGGATACCGGGTGGAGACCGGTTCCGACTGCGTTCAACCGGACGCGGTGCGGGGATGGCCCGAGGACGCGGTGGTGAAGGAGAGCCGCGCCCAGGCGGGTGACCTGGCCCGGGGTATCGAAGTCCCCGGGGCCGTGGGCATTCTGGAGCGCGGCTCCGGCCCCACCGTGGCGTTGCGCTTCGACATGGACGCCACCGAGGTATCCGAGTCCACCGACGCGGCGCACCCGCCGGTGGCCCAGGGGTTCGCTTCCGGGAAGTCCGCGGTCATGCACGCCTGCGGACACGACGCCCACGTCGCCATCGGTCTCGGCGCCGCCGAACTGTTGGCCGAAGACCCGGACTGGCGCGGCCGGGTCAAGCTCCTGTTCCAGCCGGCGGAGGAAGGCGGCCGCGGCGCCCATCCCATGGTGGAGGCGGGAGTGGTGGACGACGCCGACTACTTCGCCTGCCTGCACATGGGCGGACCGACGCTGCCGTTGGGGGAAGTGGCGCTGGAGGCCACACACTTCCTGTCGTCGGTCAAGATGGAGGCGCGCTTCCGGGGCGTGGCCTCCCACGCCGGCGGCGCTCCGGAGCGGGGCCGCAACGCGCTTCTGGCGGCCTGCCAGGCCACCCTGGCGCTGCACTCCCTGCCCCGCAACGGCCAGGGCGCCACCTTCGTCAACGTGGGCGTACTGAACGCCGGCACCGGCACCAACGTGGTGCCCTCCGACGCCCTCATGAAGTACGAGGTGCGCGGCGGCACCGACGATATCTGCGAGCTCATGGAGGAAGGCGCGCGGCGCTGCCTGTCGGGCGCGGCCACGCTTCAGGGGGTGGAGGTCGACACCGAGATCACCGGCCGCACCATCGGCGCCAAGTCCGACGACGAGATGAAGGACCACCTGGCCTGGGTGGCCGGGTCGTCGCCGGTGGACTTCCGCGTCCACGACGCCCGGCCCCTGGGCGGGGGCGAGGACGCCACCTACTTCATGCGCCGGGTCCAGGAACGCGGCGGCAAGTCGCTCTATTTCCTGCTGGGCGGCAGCACCCCCACGGGCCATCACACATCCACCTTCGACGTGGACGAGCGGGCGCTGGCCCACGGCGCCATGCTCATGGCCGGCATGGTACTGCGGCTCACCGGATCCGGCGCGGGCGGATGATCGGCAGGATCACCCGAGAACCCCCCGCCCCTCCGAATGGCGTCCTGCGAGCTTGCGCCCTTCGACTTCGCTCGCCCTTCGACAAGCTCAGGACTCGCTACGCTCAGGACGAACGGGAAAGGCATCCACAAACCGTTCGTCCTGAGCATGTTAGGGGCCTCACGGCCCAGGGTCTATGGCAGCAACTGCGCTGCAAACCACCCGTTCGTCCTGAGCGTAGCGAGTCCTGAGCTTGTCGAAGGGCGAGCGAAGTCGAAGGGCGCAAGCTCGCAGTTACTTGGAGGCGTGGCCGAACGAAGTCGAAGGACGCAATTCACGACCAACGGACGTACTCATGACCACCCCTGAAATCACGGTGGACGAGGCAGGCCTCCTCGAACTGGCCGGCGAGCTCATCAAGATCCCCAGCTTCTGTCCGGACGAGACCCCCGTGGCGCTGTTCCTGCGGGACTACCTGTCGGAACGGGGCTACCGGGTCGAGTTGCAGGAGGTGGAGCCCGGCCGCCACCAGACCATCGCCACGCTCAAGGGCGCGGGCGGCGGCCCGAGCCTGATGTTCAACGGCCACATCGACATCAACTCCCTCACCCGCGGCGGCAAGCGGGATCCCTGGACGCCGTCGGTGGAGGGCGACCGCCTCTACGGCCACGGAATCCAGAACATGAAGGGCGGGGTCGCCTCCATGATCGCCGCGGCCGAGGCCGTCCGGCAAGCGGGCGTGAGGCTGCGAGGGGACCTGGTATTGGCCTGCGTGGTGGGCGAGACCCAGGGTGGCGAGGGTACGCACTTTCTCATGGAGAGCGGCCTC
>JAPOQB010000671.1 GCA_026710965.1 Deltaproteobacteria bacterium
CACGTGGACGAGACCGAGGCTACCTGGGCCTACATCGACGAGGCCTACAAGCGGTACACCCCGGTCACGGTGATGCAGGATCCCGCCAGCTCCGGGGGTACGCAGCCGCAGGGCTACAACCGCTACTGGTGCGTGGACGGCCGCTTTCTGGTGCGCCGCATACGTGACGACAAGCGCACGGAGACGACGGTGGTGTCCCGGGAGCTGCTGGATGTTGCGGCCCGGCTGCGTCACATGGACGAGCTCGGCATCGACGTCCAGGTATGCTACCCGACCACGTTCCTGCTGCGCTGGAGTCCGCGGGACGACATCGAGCACGCGCTGCGCAAGTCCTACAACCGCTGGATGGCCGACCGGTGGAAGCTCAGCGACAACCGCCTGCGCTGGGTCTGTCTCCCGCCCATGGGCGACATGGGCGAGGCGGTGAAGGAGCTGCGCTTCGCCCGCGAGAACGGGGCCTGCGGGTTGATGAAGAAGGGGATCGAGTGCGGCGGCAAGCGCGCGGGCGACTCCTACTTCTTTCCGCTCTACCAGGAGGCCGCGGCCCTCGATATGGCCGTGTGCATCCATACCGGCACGGGCGACCCGGCGCTCACCGACGCCGACGCCACGATCCTGAGCCTTCATAACATCACCGCACCGGTCATCGACGCCTTCACTTCCCTGGTCATGGCGGAGGTGCCGGCGAAGTTTCCCAGGTTGAGGGTCGGATTCATCGAGGCCATGGCCTCGTGGGTGCCCTTCTCCCTGGCGGAGTTGCGGGCGCGTCACGAGCGTGCCCGCTGGTTGTTTTCTTTCGACCTGACCAAAAACCTGCTCAAGGAGTCGCGGTTCTACGTCGCCTGCCAGACGGTGGAGGATCTGCCCTACCTCATCCAGCACTGCGGCGAGGACAATCTCGTGGCCGGAACCGACTACAGCCACGCGGATCAATCCGCCGAGATCCGTACCCTGAGCGTGTTGAAGGAGATGGGCGAGGAAGGCTTCATCACCGGCCGTCAGGCCGAGAAAATCCTGCAGGACAACCCGGCGGCCCTTTACGGTCTTTCGTAGACGCCGCCTCTGAAACGAAACACTTCGGGAGGTTCAAGCCGTGCCGACACTGCAACGCGACGACGTAGAGCTCTACTACGAGGTGACGGGTGAGGGACGGCCGTTTGTCTTCATCAGCGAGACGGCGTGCGACGGCGAGGTGTGGAAGATGTACCCGGTGCCGGAGTTCTCCCGGGACCACCAGTGCATCACCTTCGACTACCGAGGCACCGGGCGCTCCGGCAAGCCGTCGATACCCTACACCACCGACATGTTCGCCGAGGACGCGGCCGCCATCATGGACCACGTGGGCGCCAAGGATGCCGTTGTCTGCGGGCACTCCATGGGCGGCCGGGTGGCGCAGCTCCTGGCTCTGGACCATCCGGGGAAGGTGAGCAAGCTGATCCTGGCGTCCTCCGGCGCCTCGTTCCCCGACACCAAGGGGATCCCCCTCAAGCTCGCCACGCAGATGGTGGAGATGGGCTACGAACGCTACGTCAGCGAGAGCTCGGTGGCCGTGGGCTTCACCGAGGCGTTCGCTGAGCAGCACCCGGAACGGATCCAGCACTACCTGGACGTGCGCATGGCCAACCCGTGTCCGCCGGAGTTCTACCTCCGTCACGTCATCGCCCGCCAACAGCACGACACCCACCACCGGCTCAAGGACATCACCGTGCCGACGCTGATCCTGGTGGGGGAGGACGACCGCAGCGTCACCAGCGACATGGACCACCGGACCTCCGCCGACATCCTGGCCAACGGCATCCCCGGGGCTCGGCTGGTGCTCCTTGCCGGCGAGCGCCACAGCTACTTCTTCGCCAACCCGGAGGCGTCCTTCAAGGCCATCCGGGAGTTCCTGTAGAGGCAACCGTTTACCATTTCGAGGAGGAGGACCCCGATGGCGGAATTCACCATTGCCAAGTTCAAGGATGTGTCGGAGGGGCTGCAGGAAGGCCAGTTCGCCGTGGGCGAACGCACCAAGGCCCAGACCCTGGCGGACCTGGACCCCGCCCACAAGCAACTGCTCGACAAGCCCATCACGATGACGCTGGGCCTCACGGGTCCGGACGGGCGTGTGAACATGACGCCCATGTGGTTCGACTACGACGGCGACAACGTGTTCGTGAACACCGCCGCGCACCGTGCCAAGTGCGGCTGGATCAGGAAGAACCCGCGCCTGACCATGCTGCTGGTGAACCCCGAGAACCCCTACCACTGGATGAGCATCAAGGCCACGGTGGTGAACGAGATACGTGAGGGAGAGCCGGGCGGCGAGAGGGCCGCGGAGCACATCGACCGCATGTGGACGAAGTACACCGGGCAGGAACCGCCGTACGGCCTGAGGGATCCCGTCATTGACGAGAAGCGTGTGCTGTTCGAGTGCCGCGTGGACCGGGTTGCCACGTTCGGAAAACCGTGATCCCACGGCCCGAGGTCAATCTTGGGTGCGAGGCCGTCAACTGCCATGAGAGGTTGGAGCGATGCCTATCCTGAAACGCGATGACTGCGAGATCTACTACGACGTCGCCGGCGAGGGACGGCCGTTCGTGTTCATCAGCGAGACCGGGTCCGACGGCGAGGTGTGGAAGATGTACCCGGTGCCGGAGTTCTCCAAGGACCATATGTGCATCACCCACGACTACCGTGGCACCGGACGCTCCGGCAAGCCGTCGATCCCGTACACCACCGACATGTTCGCCGACGACATCGCGGCCGTCATGGACCACCTGGGCGCGGAGGATGCGGTTGTCTGCGGCCACTCCATGGGCGGCCGCGTGGCCCAGCTCCTGGCCCTGGACCATCCCGGGAAGGTGGGGGCCTTGATTCTGGCATCCAGCGGAGCGTCGTTCCCTGACGGCCCGGGCATTCCCCTGGACATCGCCACGGAGATGGCGGAGCAGGGCTACGTCAACTACGTGAGGGACAGCTCGGTGGAGGTGGGTTTCAGCAAGGCGTTCACCGAGAAGTATCCGGAACGCGTCCAGCACTACCTGGACGTGCGCATGGCCAACGTGTGTCCGGCGGAGTTCTACTTCCGCCACGTCATCGCCCGCCACCTGCACGATACCAGCCACCGGCTCAAGGACATCACACAGCCGACGCTGGTACTGGTGGGGGACAACGAGGACGAGGTCACCGCCGGCGTCCACCACATCGAGTCCGCCCAGACCCTGGTTGACAACATTCCCGACGCCCGCCTGGTGGTGCTTCATGGCGAGGGGCACAGCTACTTCTTCGCCAACCCGGAAGAGGCCCACAAGGCCATCCGCGAGTTCTTGCAGGAGTGACGAATCCAGAAAAAAAGGAGGGAGTCATGATGCGTTTTACGAAAGTGCGAGAGAGGCTGGCATGGGCCGCGGCGCTGAGTGGTCTGCTGGTGTGGATGACGTTGGCCGGGCCGGGAGCGGGGGCCGCGGCCGACAAGCCCTTCTACGCCGGCAAGACCATCAGGGTGATCGTGCCCTTCAGCCCCGGCGGAGGCACGGACAACTACGCGCGGTTCGCCGCGAGGCACTGGGTCAAGTACATTCCCGGCAACCCCAAGGTCCTGGTGCAGAACTTGCCGGGAGGGGGCGGTGCCCTGACCTTCGGCTACCTCTACTCCAAGGCTTCCAGGGACGGGCTGACCCTGGCGGTGGCCTCGGAGGGGATCCCCGTCCGCCGTCTCCTGCGGCGTCCCGGCCACACCTACGAGTTCACCAAGATGTCGCTCATCGCCTCGGCCCCCAGCTCCAGCACCCACTACGCCGGCAAGAGCCTGGGCATCAAGGAGCTCAAGGACCTCAAGAAGGTGAGCGGAAAGATCGTCGCCGGGGATACGCAGAAGGGGTCCACGGTGGCCACCATCTCAGGACTGATTTTTAAGCTCCTGGGCCTCGAGTTCCGACAGGTCTACGGCTACAGCAGTTACGGCGAAGCCCGGCTGGCGCTGCTCAAGGGGGAGGTCAACGTCACCGGCGGGGACGCGTTCAACTATGCGCTGGTAGTGGAACCGCTGGAGAAGAAGGGTGAGGTCTTCATGCTCTTTCAGTCCGGGCTTCTGGACAGCAAGGGGAACGTAATTCGGCATCCTGTTATGCCGAACGCGCGCACCGTCGAGGAAGGCTACGTGGAGCTGTTCGGCAAGCAGCCGTCCGGGACCGTGTGGGAGGCCATCAAGGGCATCATCGCCGTCAACACCCTTGGCAAGTCGATTTGGGCCCCTCCCGGTGTTCCCGAGGCCAGGATACGCGACCTGGAGGACGGTTTTCGCAAGATGGTCGCCGACCCGGCGTTTCAGGCGGATGCGGTAAAGGTGATGGGGGGCAAGAACGAGGCCGTCATAGGCAAGGATGCGCAGGCGGCGTTGAAGCAGTTCTTCGGCCTGCCGGAGGAAGTGGTCAAGTTGTATCGCTGAATCGACGCGGGGCATGCTTGAATCGCTGCTGACCGCCCTGGGGGTGATCTTTTCCCCCTACCATCTGTTGTTGCTGCTGCTCGGGGTGTTCCTGGGCATCCTCCTCGGGGCGGTCCCGGGTCTGGGCGGCATCGTGGGTCTCACCATCGTGCTGCCCTTCGTCTTCGAGATGTCACCGTCCGAGGCCATGGTCCTGCTGGTGGGTCTGGTGGCGGTGGTGACCTCCTCCGACAGCATTCCGGCCGTGCTGTTCGCGGTCCCGGGCACCGCCGCGGCCCAGGCCACCATCATGGACGGCCATCCCATGGCCAAGAAGGGCGAGGCGGGCCGGGCCTTCGGCGCCATCTACAGCGCCTCCATGATGGGCGGCGTCTTCGGCGCGGTGGCGTTGCTGCTGGCCATCCCCATCATGCGTCCGCTGGTGCTTTCCGTGGGCTCTCCGGAGCTGTTCATGCTGGGGCTGCTGGGAATATCCATGGTCGGCGTGCTCAGCGGCCGTGCGCCGCTTCAGGGCCTTATCGCCGGCATGGCGGGCGTGATGGGAAGCATGGTGGGGATGGACCCGCAGACCGGGGTGCTGCGCTGGACCTTTGGCGCCCTCTATCTATGGGAGGGGCTCCCGCTGGTGCCCGCGGTCATGGGCGTGTTCGGCATTCCCGAAATCGTCGAGATGGTGATTCGCCGGAAGAGCATCGCCGATGTTCCCCGGCAGGCCATGAAAGGCGTGCTCACCGGCATCGGGGACACTTTCCGTCACTGGTTCCTGGTGCTCAGGTGCAGCGTCCTAGGCACCTGGATCGGCTTGATCCCCGGGCTCGGCTCGGATGTCGTGGACTGGTTCGCGTACGGACACACGGTACAGTCATCGAGGCCGCGGGAGAACTTCGGCAAGGGTGATGTACGGGGCGTCATCGGGCCCGAAAGCGCGGCCAACGCCAAGCTCGGGGGCTCTCTCATCCCCACTATCGCCTTCGGCATTCCGGGAAGCCTGCAGATGATCATTCTCCTGGGCGCATTCATGATACTGGGTCTGAGACCCGGCCCGGAGATGCTCACCGATCACCTGGACGTGACCTTCACCATCGTGTGGAGTCTAGTGCTGGCCAATGTGTTCGGAACGCTGATCCTGCTTCCCTTGACCGGCCAGCTTGCGAAGCTGGCCCTGGTACGGATCCAGATCCTTGCCCCGGTCATCATCAGCATCCTGTTCCTGGCTTCGTTCCTCACGACCCGGGACTATGGCGATCTCATTGTCCTCATCGGCTTCGGTCTGTTCGCCTGGGTCATGAAGCTGGCGGGTTGGCCACGGCCCCCGCTGGTGCTGGGCCTGGTCCTCGGTCCCGTCATCGGCAAGTACCTGTTTATTTCAACCCACGCCTACGATGGCTTCGGCTGGCTCGCCCGGCCGGGAGTGGTGTTGCTGTTCCTGGCCATGGTCGCGAGCGTCGCCTTCGGCCTGGTGCGGGAGAAACGGGCCGAAACGGTCCCGGGAAAGGACACGGCCGGGGTGACGCCATGAAGCTTGGGATCGGAGACGGGCTGAGTCTGTTCATGGCCGGACTGTTCGTCTGCGCCATCCTTTCCGCCGCGGAGTGGCCGGTTCACAGCCGGGCGTTCGTACTGGCCATGGCCGTTCCCGGCCTGGCCCTCACGGTGGTGCTGTTCGTGCGCCAGCGCTGGTGGCAGCGCACGGCGGCGGTGGACTCCTCGCCGGGTCTCGGCGACACCCCAATGGATGCCGACGTGCCTCCCGCCGTGGCGCGGCGGCGCATGATCAACGTCTTCGCCTGGATATTCGTCCTTTTCGGGTTGATCTGGCTCGTGGGCTTCGAGATCGCGGTGCCGCTGTTCACGTTCGTCTACCTGAGGTTCCAGGCTCGCGAAAGCCTCCTGTTGTCGGGTTCCGTGGCGGGGGTCATGGTGGCGCTGATCGTCGGCGTCTTCAACCTGATCCTGCACGTGCTCTGGCCCAAGGGAATGCTGCAAGGCTGGCTCGGATTGTAGGGACCCGTCCCGCGATCCGCCAAAGATCGCACTATTCCCTCGGCGGGAACTCGAACGTGACCTTGCCGCCGTCGTCGAGCACGAGCCAGGCGGCGAACTGCCGGCCGGATTTGGATGAGATGAAGTTCGGCAGGAGATCGGTCTTGCCTTCGGCCAGCAGCTTGGTGACCTGGCCGCGTTCCAGGGGCTGTTCGAGGATCACCGTGCCGGCCTTGAAACGGCAGGGTTTCTTCTCGGCCTGGAATGTCTCGCACAGGTACTGCGAGTCCCACTCGAATATCCGGCTGCCGCAACGGGGACACTTGCCCAGAGGCTCCTGACCCGAGAAGTCCGCCTTGACCGCGGGCTTGTCGCGGGCGGCCTGGGCGGTCTTCCTGGCGGGCCGCGGCTCGAACTCGAACCC
>JAPOQB010000674.1 GCA_026710965.1 Deltaproteobacteria bacterium
GCTGCGCCCGTTCCGACCGCATGGTCAACCCTTCACCATATACTCCACTTTGCCCCGGAGGGCCAGACGATGCCGTGCTTGTTGCCTATGTCAGGACGCTCATGACCGTCCGCGCATCGACGATATGGACGCCGTCCTGGGCGTCCGCGGCCACACTCTCCGGAACGAACAGCGCTTGGCAAACATCGGCACCTTCAGCGCCGGCCGGTCACCCGAATCCCGGGGTCGTATCGGAACGGTGCGCAATTGGCCGATTCTCGGAACTTCAGCGAATATGATTAAACAACTCCAGACTTGCCCGTGCCGCTTGAGAGAACGAGAACTAATGGGACAATCGAAGGCTTTCCGAGACTACCAAGTTTTGGTATACCTGGTGAGGGAGGTGTGCTCATGTCGCGCAACACATCAGTTTCTCTAGGGGACCACTTCATGGGTTTCATCACCGCCCGTGTTGAGTCCGGTCGTTACAATTCCGCCAGCGATGTAGTGCGCGCTGGGCTGCGGCTGTTGGAAGAGCACGAAGCCAAGGTCGAAGCTCTGAGGGAAGCCCTCATCGAAGGTGAGCAATCCGGCCCGGCGACACCGTTTGACTTCGACGCGTTCATCGCCCGCAAGAAATCCACTTAGGCGGCATGGCGCGATACATTCTCGCCCCAGCGGCCCAGGCTGATCTCGAAGGCATTTCGGACTATACCGTCACGCGTCGGGGCGAGACGCCCTGCGATGTCGAGTTGACCCCGCTCATCACCGACCACCTCTTAGTTGACATCCCCTTGGCCGATATACTACCCTTTCTGCCCAGCCTTGGAATTCATTTCCTGACAAGAATGTACGCGGCGATGCATCATGGGTAGCGAGACACTCTGGCCGCTGGGCCTCTATTTTCTGATTGCTCTCGTGGTGGCGGGGAGCATGATCGGGCTGTCGTATATCCTCGGAGAACGGCACTCGGATCGTGCCACCGGGCAGCCCTACGAGTCGGGCATCGTATCCACCGGCACGGCACGGGTGCGGTTGTCGGTCAAGTTCTACATCGTCGCCATGCTGTTCGTGATCTTCGACCTCGAAGCGGTGTTCATCTTCGCCTACGCCGTGGCGTACGAGGAGGTGGGCTGGGCCGGGTACGCGGGCCTGCTGGTGTTCGTCGCGGTGCTGGCGGTGGGGCTGATCTACGAGTACCGCATGGGCGCGTTGGATTGGGAGCCGGTTCGACTCAGGCTGGCCAAGGCCGCCCGGGAGAAAGGATAGAGGCGCACCCCCATGCAATGGTCGTTGACCGAGCCCAAGCCGGCGGAGCCGGGGAAGGGCGGCCTCGACGAAGCCATCAGGAAGGTCCTGGTCATGGCGCGACTTGACGACCTGGTCACCTGGGGGCGCAAGAACTCCATCTGGCCGTTCCATTTCGGGCTGTCCTGCTGCTTCGTGGAGATGGCCACGAGCCTCACCAGCAAGTTCGACGTGGCCCGCTTCGGCGCCGAGGTGATCCGCGGCACCCCCCGGGAGGCGGATGTCATCGTGATCGCGGGGACCCCCTTCATCAAGATGGCGCCCATCGTGCGGCGCCTCTACGAGCAGATGATGGAGCCCCGCTGGGTCATCTCCATGGGCGCCTGCGCCAACTCCGGCGGCATGTACGACATCTACAGCGTGGTCCAGGGGGTGGACAAGATCCTGCCGGTGGACGTGTACGTGCCGGGGTGCCCGCCCAGTCCTTGGGCCTTTCTGGAGGCGTTGACGTTGTTGCAGAAGGCCGTGGCCAACGAGCGGCGGCCGTTGAGCTGGATGGTGGGTCCCCAGGGTGTCGAGAGGGGGCCGATGGCGGCCATGCGGGACGTGAAACGGCCCGACCGCATCCGCGCCACCAGTCTGCGCTCGCCGGATGAGGTCTGAGTCCAGGGAACTCCGATCAATGGCGTCCTTCGACTTTGCTTCGCTGACGCTCCGCTACGCTCAGGACGAACGGTTACGGGGACTGTTAGCCCCGTTCATCCCAAGTGTGGTGGATGAATTGGGCATCGAATGCCCTTTGTTTCCCCTTGTCCCCGTTCGTCCTGAGCGTAGCGAAGCGAAGTCGAAGGACGCCATTTCGAAGGATTCCGTTTCCCGGCGGCGGGGCAGTGGGTGCGACCTATGAGTGATGCGCCTTCGGTGGTGACCGAGCTCGAAGGCCGCTTCGGCGCCGACGCCTTCACGGCGCAGGAGACCCGGTGCGGGTTTCCGACCCTGTGGACGTCCAGGGAGCGCCTGCCCGCCGTCCTGAAATTCCTCAAGACCGAGGTGGACCAACCCTTCACCACCCTGTACGACCTCACCGCCATCGACGAGCGTTTCCGCAAGCAGCGGGACGGCCAGCCCGACAGCGAGTTCACCGTCCTCTACCACCTGCTCTCCTACGGCCGGAACGAGGACGTGTGCATCAAGGTGGCCCTCGCCGACGCCGACGCCTCGTTGCCCACGGCGACCGGACTCTGGCCCTCGGCCAACTGGTACGAGCGCGAGGTATGGGACATGTTCGGGGTCCGCTTCGACGGACATCCCGCGCTGCGCCGCATCCTCATGCCGCTTACCTGGGAAGGTCATCCGCTGCGCAAGGAGCACCCGGCCCGGGCCACGGAGATGGGTCCGTTCCAGCTTCCCGACGAACGGCAGGACCGGGAGCAGGAGGCGTTGCGCTTCCGCCCCGAGGACTGGGGCATGAAGCGCAGCCACGACGGCACGGACTTCATGTTCCTCAACGTCGGGCCGCAGCATCCCGGCACCCACGGCGTCATCCGCATTATCCTGCAGCTCGACGGCGAGGAGATCGTCGACTGCCTGCCCGAGATCGGCTTCCACCACCGGGGCGCGGAGAAGATGGGCGAACGGCAGTCCTGGCACTCCTTCATCCCCTACACCGACCGTATCGACTACCTGGGCGGGGTGATGAACAATCTCGCCTACGTCCTTTCGGTGGAACAGCTCGCCGGCATCGACGTGCCCGACCGCGCCCAGGTCATTCGTGTGATGATGTCGGAGTTCTTCCGCATCGCCAGCCACCTGGTATGGTACGGCACCTTCGCCCAGGATGTCGGCTCCCTCTCCGCGGTGTTCTACACCTTCAACGACCGGGAGCGGATCTTCGACATCGTGCAGGCGGTGTGCGGCGGCCGCATGCATCCGAGCTGGTTCCGCATCGGCGGCGTGGCCCACGACCTGCCCAAGGGCTGGCAGGCGATGGTGCGGGACTTCGTCGACTACCTCCCGGACCGGCTCGTGGAATACGACAAGATCGTGATGCAGAACCGCATCTTCAAGGCGCGCACCCAGGGCATCGGCGCCTACACCGCGGAGGAGGCCATCGACTGGGGCGTGACCGGGCCCGGACTCAGGGCCTGTGGCTTCGACTGGGACTTCCGCAAGAAACGGCCCTACTCGGGATACGACCGGTTCGACTTCGACATCCCCACCGCCGAGCACGGCGACTGCTACGACCGCGCGGTGGTGCGCATCGAGGAGATGCGCCAGAGCCTCCGGATCATCGACCAGTGCCTCAAGAACATGCCCCCGGGACACTACAAGTCGGATCATCCGCTGACCACGCCGCCGCGGAAAGACCGCACGATGCACGACATCGAAACGCTCATCAACCATTTCCTGAGCGTAAGCTGGGGGCCGGTGATTCCCGCCGGGGAATCCTTCATGGGCATCGAGGCGACCAAGGGCAACAACGGCTACCGGCTGGTGAGCGACGGCGGCACGATTCCCTACCGGGTACGCATCCGGACGCCGTCCTTCGCCCACATGCAAATGATCCCGCTCATGAGCCGGGGCGTCATGGTGCCCGACCTGCTGGCGATCCTGGGGAGCATTGATTTCGTGCTGGCGGATATCGACCGGTGAGGAAGATGGCAGTCCTTCGACTTCGCTACGCTACGCTCAGGACGAACGGTGGTAACGGCGGTAGAACGCCCCCTCCCGTTCGTCCCGAGCCCTTCGACAGGCTCAGGACGCGCGGTTGCGGAGCAACCCCTCCCGTTGTTCCTGAGCCCTTCGACAGGCTCAGGAGGAGCGGTGGTAGAAAAACCCCTCCCATTCGTCCTGGGCCCTTCGACAAGCTCAGGAGGAGCGGTGGTAGAAAAACCTCTTCCGTTCGTCCTGAGCGTAGCGAAGCGAAGTCGAAGGGCGCCAAATTGAAGGACGCCAAATCGTACTCGTAGGACGACGAGGATCCCATGCTGACGGAACAGGAGCGCGATCGAATCAGGGCGGAGGCCGCCCACTACGACAACCCGCAGGCCGCGTGCGTGGAGGCGCTGAAGATCGTCCAGGAGCGCAACCGCTGGGTGTCGGACGAGCACGTGAAGGA
>JAPOQB010000676.1 GCA_026710965.1 Deltaproteobacteria bacterium
AGGGATCTGATCGACTTTGAAGATCCTTTCGCGGACATCGGCTCAGACGGAGGTGGGCCTCGGATCGCGGAGCGGGTTTGACGCCATCGCCGCGACGGGCGACCTCGACATCGAGGTGGACGCCGCTGACGTCAGCCTGGCCGCGGACCTCGCCGTGACCAGCTACGGGTTCTGGGGGGAACACGGGTTTGCGGCGGTGCAGCTCTTGGCCGCCCCCTTGTCCGGGCAGGTCGAAGGAGCTCCCTATCACGGCAAAGCCAGCTACGCTGCCGCCCTTGCCGTTGGCGACGCCACCGGCACAAACCCCGTCGGTATGGGTAGCGCCACTTGGAGAGGTATTGCCGAAGCGGCCTCCACCCGCACGTTCGAGAGGCGCCAGGGGACCGCGACCGTCACTGTCGCGGACTTGTCCCGGCCTCGCGTGAGCGTCGGAATCGCCGTCCCCGGGCATGCCATCGATGCGCCTGCTTGGGCCGATATGCCGCTTGCGGGTGGCCGCTTCGCCGCCGGGACCGCGGGCACGGACTACCTGGAAGGGAACTTCCACGGCCCGCAACACGGCGAAACTTACGGCGTCTTCGATACCGGGGCCTACATTGGAGTGTTCGGAGCGAAACGGGACCGTTGAAGGGCTGCTTCCGCGGGAGCTCCGTCACGCAGTCGTTCACCCGGAGCGCGGGCATGCGGTGGACGACGCCGCGGTCCGTCTCCCGGTTGCCGCAGGCGATGACCTTGGGAACGGCGGACGGCAGCTCTTCGAGGTTGATGCGCCAGCGTCCGGGATCGTCGGACGGGGGTAGGAAGGCCGGTGGAGCCCAGCGTGTGCCGTCGGCGATGTCGCGCCAAGGGATGCCGCGGAGGTCGACGGGGTCGAGCAGCAGCCGGGACGTCCACGTACTGGCGGTTGGCGGCCCTGGCCACCTGCTGGGCCACTTGGCTCTTGGCGGCTCCTGGCAGCCCCCAACAACCACCGGCTGGCGGGCCTCGACCAGGAGTGCGAGCACCGAGGCGAGCTCGGGCGGAGCGTGTAGTCCGCGGATATGTTGCCAGGAACGGTCATTGGCAACCTCCGTATGTGGCAGGGAATCGATATTGTAGCCCCGCCCGCCGATGCCGCTTGCGATCCACGACCGCCCCGGCACCGCCCACTGCCGTCACGCAGAGTATCTTCTTCGCCAGATCGATCCCAGCCGGCGCTACGTTTTCCATGGTTCGCTCCCTCCTCGCCAAAAAAAACCGTCATTCTGACCTCCGACGCCTTAGGAATGACGCGGAGCCGACCATCAACCGAAAATGACACGCCTCGCTTGCTGGTGGAGGTGCGGCCGGGACTTCAAGGCGAAAGAGTGCGTTGAAAGGACTCGCCGCAACACGAAGATCCGGGAGATCGTTGAGTTGCACGTTGCAGCGGGAGCCGAATATATTTCGGGAGACAGTGCCGGCCTTGCCGGCGCCGTGTTCACCCAGAAACGGCTCCACCTGGGCTCGGTCGAGGTACCCATGGGTTCAACGACAAACACCCGATCATCCGCACTCGTGCTTACAGCTCTTTTCGTTGCGGCCCTCTCCATTGTGGGCTCGGCTTCGCGCTTGGCGGCCGTGGACCTCGACCATGTCAGAGGCGGCGTATGGAGGGTGTGGAATTCGACCCCAGTGAAGAAGCAGGGAGAGAAGAAGTGGAACGTCGGATCCGCCTTCGCCATCGGGCCAAGATATATGGCGACCGCCCTCCACGTACTGTCCTCGCACCGCGGGAGGGGAACCCCTATCGCCGACCTTGTGTTGAGATACTGGCATCGTGGCCATGTGTCGCCACCTCTCGGAATAAGGAGAGTGGCAGCAATGTCTGCTGTTCATGATCTGGCCATCTTCGAGATAGGTAACGACAGCGTCTATCTCAGACTGGCCGACGATGGGGTGCGATCTGGAAGCACGGGTCTGACGGCGTTTGGCTATCCCGAAGCGGCCGGGATAGGATCGCGAGATCTGAAGCAAATTGGCAACGGTATCACTGTCGATCATCAGGTCGCATCTCGAATCTACATGGCGGTCAACATGGAGAAGCTCGGAGGAGCGAGCGGCGGACCCCTCCTGAATTCGAGGGGAAGGATCGTGGGCGTCCTGGTCCAAAGCAATGAGAACATCTCAATCGCAGTCACAGTCCAACGTCTCAGGGATCTCGCGGCCGGCGAATTAGGGGTGACATGCCCCGTGTTCGCGTCTTTCGATCGCTGTAATGAACTGGCAATAGAAGCAATGAGAGCGCGCGCGAGCAAGAAGGACCCGGCCGCGGCGTATCGGCTGTGGGAACACTATTTCGAAAAACGAGACATCAAAGGCCGCTACGCGGACAAGATTCATCTGCTGCAGGAGGCAGCGAGACGGGGACACGTTCTGGCGCAGACTAACCTGGCGTTGCACCATGTCGAGGGAGATGTCGTTGAGAAAAACTACCGGAAGGCCGACCTGTGGATGGAGCGCGCTGCGAAGCAGGACTATCCGCCAGCCGTTTACCAGTTGGGCAAATGGTATCAATCCGACGGAGATTCGCGCGCTGGCGCGTTGTTGAGGAGAGCGGCCGCGGCAGGCTTTCGACAGAAGGATCAATATGAGATTGAGGTGCATGCCTCCGGGGAGAGTTCTGCCGAATGACCGCGTGAATCCTGGATCTCAACGTCCGTAGGAAACAGCGGTTGCCCCAACCCTCGATCCGATGTGTGAGCTCAGGCTCGACCGCAACGCACTTGTGTCATGTCCGTTCAAGAGGAGGAGGGCGACATGGCCGGGGATCTCAAGCTCGGCGTAAGGAAACAGATCGACAGGTTGAAGAAGGAGCTGTGGACATCACCGGCTCGGGGAATAGCTACCTGATACTTGGTTTGCAGTGGGAAAGAGGGATGTAGGGCGGCATAATGCTGAAAGGTTTGCCTCCGTCCTCAGTAGTTATGAATGATTCTCGGGGCCGCTACATAGTCGGCGTGGATGTCGGCGGCACCTTCACCGACCTGATGGTGTCAGTTGGGTGTGACCTCGTCGGCCCTCAGGTGGCGTTTGGTCGTTCTCCGGGAGTTGACCAAGGGGCAGGCGCGAGCAATTCCGGAAGCCGCTTTGCGGAACAACGGTCGCGGGGACTCCTCGGATCCTCCTCCCTTGTTCTCGCGCCCATTCGTGGAGGTTGTGGCGGCGGCCATCGACCAAGGCCATGTGTCGGTTCGCCGTGCGGCGGCGCTGGTCGGGCTGCCGATCGAGGACCTGGAGGAACTGTTTGCGGCCCATGGCGTAGATCAGGCGATTGGGCTGTGAGCAGACGGGTCGACCACGAGACGGCGGTGCTCGTGGATACGAATACGATCATCGAGTCGCATCGGACGAGTCGTGGCAGGCGCTGGCTGGTGGCTATCGGGCGGAAACCGTCGAAGGCTGCGTGACGGAGACGCAGACGGGCTTCCAGTTGCACCGGCGGGAGCAGTCGATCGTTGCCAGTGAGCTACGGGCCTCGCTGTCTGCCGTGCATTATGTTGGCGACAGGGAACGCGCCGAGTTGTTGGTTCGGATACAGGGCATCGCCTTGGACAAGGGTAAGGAGGCGCTCTGGGCGCACGCGTTGCGGCGGGATGACGGATGGTTTCTCTGCGGTCCCGATAAAGCTAGTCTGCGCTGCGGGGTGAGGCTCGGGATGAAGGCTATGTGTCCGAGCAAGAACGAACGGGCATTGGGCCTAAACAGGGACGATAGGGCCCGCCGGGATGGCAACTGTTCCACGGAACGGTGGTAGCCAGGGGAGGGTGAATGCGGTGAACGACCGCTCTCTAGGAGATCGCTCGCGTGCACGCGCGGAATTCAGTGACTGGCCAGACTATTCCATGACTCGAACGCACAGCTTGCGACCTCACATTGAGCTACAACAGGAGATCGACGCCATGAGACTGACTGTAATCCTTTTGGGCATGGCCCTTGTTCTGGGGATGAGTGGCTGCGTGGGTTCACGTTCACCTGCTGACGACGAGGGCCGCATCGACTTCGGAAGGAACTCGGAGTTCGCCGGCCCCAAGCTACGAGTGTTCGTGACGCTGGAGGACGGCCGCAAGGTATCCGTCAGCACGACCGACGACGCTGTCGATTCACGGGCCGCGCTG
>JAPOQB010000680.1 GCA_026710965.1 Deltaproteobacteria bacterium
GCCCTTCTTCGGTCAATTCGGACTCGAACCGCGAAGTGCCGCGAATCAAGAGCAACACCAGAAAGTCGGAACAGGCCTTGACCTGCTCCGCAACCCACGTGAAGAGTCCGCCGGACATGAGACAAAAACGCTAGCGGAGGAAGGTGTCTTCCTGGGCTAACTGGACCGCGGCCTGGTCGAAGGCGGCTTCGTCCGGTTCTCCGTCGCCGAGGATGCCGATCTGGGTCAGGAATTGTCCGATCTGCGCATGGTCCCGAGGATTCACCGGGGAGTACGGGCGGGCCGGGTCGCCGATATCCACCCCGAAGTGCTTGAGGGCGGACTTCATGATCGGCGGCAGTCCATAGGCGCCCCATTTCCCAGGAAAAAGCGTGAAACAGCGCTGCCAGTAGCGGGCCTTGTCGATGTCGCCGTCACGGAACGCGCGGACCACCCGCGCGCCGATACGCGTGCCCGGGGGCGGCATGGTGGCTCCGGCGCCGCCCATCATGAGCGTCGTCAGCAGCGGCTGCATGGTGGTGAAGTAATTGGCCTTGCCGGCGAGCTGGATCTGCTCGATGAGGCGCGTGATCTTGGTGATGTCGCGCGAGCTCTCCTTGAAGTAGTCGACCTTGTTCAACTCGCTCAGCCGCACGAACGCGTCCAGCGGCGGGTCCGCGCCCGGGCCGGGGTTGTGGTAGGCGACGATGGGCAACGGGCTGACCGATGCCACCTCGGTGAAGAACTGGATCAGGTCCGCCATGGTCGGCTGGCCGCCCCACGGCCGAATCGGCATCAGCACCTGGATGAGGTCTCCGCCCACCGCGGCGGCATGCTCGGCCAGGTCCAGGATGGTGTCGATGGAATGGCTCGATGCTCCGAGAATGACGGGCACGCGCTTGTTGATGATCTCGGTGGCGCGCCGCATCACCTCCTTGCGGTCCTGGAGGGAAAGCACCGTGTACTCCGACGCCTCGACCGCGGCCACCGAGATGGCGTCGCAGTCGGCCACGAGAAACTCGATCTCTCGCGCGAGGGCGTCGTAATCCACCCTCCCGTCCTCGGTGAACGGGGTCAGCGCTGCTCCGATGATTCCTCTGATGGGGCTTGCCAGCATCCATCACCTCTGTCGAAAGTTATTAACGATAACAGGCGTTTGCCATGTATATGGAAGCCAATGCCTCAACCGGGCTAGACCTCCGCGACGATTCTTGCATGGGCCGCGTCACTCCCCTGCACCTTGAGGGGCAGAGCCATGATCCGGCTCTTTCGTCCGGCGATGGCGGAAAGATTGGTTACGTTCTCCGCGATCAGGACATCGTTTCCCAACAGCGTGCGGTGTACCGGGAAGTCGAATCCCTTGGGCCGCAACGGCGTCGGCAGATCCACCGTGATGCAGTCGATGCCGAAAAGCTTGACCCCGTGCTCCACGATCCATTCCGCCGCATCGACGGATAGATAGGGGTGCATATTGTATTCTTCGCTTTCGAATTTCTCGTCCCATCCCGTGTGCAGCATGAGGATGTCGCCCCGGTCGACGCCGACGCCGGAACCCTCAAGGTCCGCGGCGGTGACTTCCTCGCCGCCGCCCTTCTGCACGGAAATGACCGCTCCCGGTCCGATGAATGCGTCGAGGGACAACTCCTCGATGGATTTGCCGTCGGGGACGATGTGGACCGGCGCATCCACGTGGGTCCCGGCATGACACGGGAGGTTGATCTCGGTGACGTTGAGCGGATGGCCCTTGCCGAGATCGAAGAATCGCTGCACGTGTACGTCCGGGAGCGCGGGGATCTTGGGCATGCCGTCGTAGATGAGCCGTGAGAGATCGATCATGGACATGTTCGTGTTCCTGAAAGTCTTGAACCGCTTGAGCCGGATCAGGCGGAGCCGTTGCGCCAGGCGGCGTACACCGGGTCCTTGTCGACGAAGGCTCTCTTGATGCCGTCGAACGCCAGCCAGAACTGGTCCAGGGTCTTCTGCACCGACTGGCGCACCA
>JAPOQB010000828.1 GCA_026710965.1 Deltaproteobacteria bacterium
CTCGTAACATTCCAGGGCCTCGTCGACGTCGACGTCGATGTACTCCACGATGCCCTTCACCAGGGCGTGGGAAAGCCGGCTCTCCACCGGTTCCTCGCGCCAGGCCTGTTCCTCCACCGCGGAAGGCGCCGTGCCCTTGACCTGTTCGGCGAACGTCACCAGCCGCTCGGTGGCGTCGTCGCGCCGGTTGAACAGCACGTCCTCCACCAGTTCCCGCAACTCCTGCGGTATCTCCTCGTACACCGCCAGTTGCCCGGCGTTGACGATGCCCATGTCCATGCCGGCCTGGATCGCGTGGTAGAGGAACACCGAGTGCATGGCCTCGCGGATCCGGTCATTGCCCCGGAAGGAGAACGAGATGTTGCTGACCCCGCCCGAGAGGTGGCAGCGGGGAAAGAACGCCTTCAGCTGCCGGGCCGTCTCGATGAAGTTGATGGCGTACTCCGCGTGCTCCTCGATGCCCGTGGCCACGGTGAGGATGTTGGTGTCGAAGATGATGTCGGCCTCGTCGAAGCCGATCTCCTCGGTTAGGATGCGGTGGGCGCGCCGGCACACCGTCACCCGCTCCTCCACCGTCGTTGCCTGCTTCTCCTCGTTGAAGGCCATGACGATGACCGCGGCGCCGTAGCGCTTCACCAGACGCGCGCACTCCCGGAAGGCATCCTCCCCCTCCTTGAGCGAGATGGAGTTCACCACCGCCTTGCCCTGGACGCATTTGAGCCCGGCCTCGATGACGGAGAAATTGGAGCTGTCCAACATGATCGGGACGCGGACGATCTCGGGTTCGGCGGCCACGTGGTTGAGGAACACCGACATGGCCTCCACCGAGTCGAGCATGCCCTCGTCCATGTTGATGTCGATGATGTTGGCGCCGCCCTCCACCTGTTCCCGGGCGATGGCCACCGCCTCCTCGTACTCGCCCTCGCGGATCAGCCGGGCGAACTTCCGCGAGCCGGCGACGTTGGTGCGTTCGCCCACCATGATGAAGTTGGTGTCCGGCCGGATCACGAGCCGTTCCAGCCCGCTCAGGTGAGTGAAACCATCCGACTCCGGCGCGCTCCTCGGCCGGAGGCCCTTGACCCCCGCGGCAATGGCCGCGATGTGCCCCGGCGTGGTGCCGCAGCAGCCCCCCACCAGATTGAGCCATCCCTCCCGGGCCCACTCGGCCAGCGCCCCGGCGAGCTCGTCGGGACCCATGTCGTAGCCGCCGAACTCGTTGGGCAGACCCGCGTTGGGATAGGCGAACACCGGCAGCCCCGAAAGCCGCGACAGCTCTTCCACGAAGGGGGTCATCTGATGCGGCCCGAAGGCGCAGTTGATGCCGACTGCCGCCAGGTCCGCGTGACTGATGGAGGTCAGGAACGCCTCCAGGGTCTGGCCGGAGAGCGTGCGGCCGCTCTGGTCGGTGATGGTCACCGACGCCAGCACCGGCAGCCGCAGTTCCCGCTCCTCCAGGAGCTGACCGATGGCGAACAGGCACGCCTTGAGGTTGAGGGTATCGAAGGTGGTCTCCGGCAAAAGGAGGTCGACGCCGCCGTCCACGAGGCCCCGGGCCTGGTCGTAGTACGCCGCCGCCAGTTGATCGAAGGTGACCGCCCGGAATCCGGGGTCGTTGACGTCCGGCGACATGGAAGCCGTGCGGTTGGTGGGCCCCATGGAACC
>JAPOQB010000682.1 GCA_026710965.1 Deltaproteobacteria bacterium
GCGCATGACCAAGAAGCTGGAGCTGACCGACGAGCAGGTCAAGAAGGTCAAGAGCGTCCTCACCGACGCGCGGAAAAAGACGATCGGTCTGCGCGCCGACGCCCGGGTCGCCGGCATCGAGCTCCGGGAGATGGTTTCGCAGGAGGCCGTGGACAAGGCCAAGATCGGCGCCAAGGTCGACGAGATCGCCAAGATCCGGGGAGACCTGCTGCGGGCGCGGACCGACGCCGCGCTTGCGGTGCGGGAGATACTGACCCCCGAGCAGATGGCCAAGGCCGACGGCATGCTGAAACGCATGATGAGGGGCCGCCGCGGCCGGCGGTAGCAACACATTTCCGTCAACCATGAAAGGGCAGCCTTTGTGGCTGCCCTTTTTTGCCGGCTTGGCCTTCTCTGCCACGATTCGCCAATTGGATGACCCCCGTTTTTGGTAACAAATCTTGTGTTTGGGATGTGTATTGTTATACTACGGCAGTGCATTCACATCCTCGTCAGTTGCATCGGCCATGCAGACCTCCGGACGCCGCAGAAAAACGCGACGGGCGGTGTCGGGCCGGTCGCCCACGCAAAGCGAGAAACTCACTCCCCTTGACCGCGCTATGGCAGAAGCCGCCAAGAACAAGACCACGGCGGAACTGGTAAGTCTTGCAAGCTACCGGACCTTGACCAACTGGCTTGACGAATGCGGTGTGAGCCGATGATGGCACAGGTCTTGCGCCTCAACAGAAGGAACCGGGCACTGCCATGAGACGTACCGAGAAACAGGTCCGCACCGGGATCATTGAGAAGACTCCCTCCGCCGACCTCCATGCCGTGCTCGACTCCGTGCTTGAAGGTTCCCGGTTGAACGGCCGTAATGTGCTGCCTCTCCTGGCTGCACTGATCATCGCCAAGTGGGACGCTTGCAACGGAGAACTCGAACTGCCAGCGTGGGATCTACCGCCCGAGCAACACTTGGAGGCGCTGTCCGAAGCCCTGAAGCGAACGAGCGAACACGTGTCCCAGCGTGACTGCGCCGCTAATGAACTCTTGAAGTTTTCCTCGGACATCGAGTTCTACGTCTCCCTGGGCATCGACGAGAAGACGGAGATCTACCAAGGAATCCTCCGCTGGTTGCGTCCTCTTGACTTTGGTACATCCGCAGACCGTCAACTCGCCGCCGACACGTTCGAGGAGGCATTGCGTCTCCTGGCTCCAGACTTGCGCGATGACTCGGATGACTGGGTTAACTTCATCACCCCGGAGCCGGTCATCGATCTAATGCTTGAGTTGGCCAACCCCGTGCCCGGTGAACGTATTTACGACCCATGCTTCTGCGTCGGCGGACTACTGGTCGGGGCCGCGCATCGGTTGCACGCGGCAGCGTTCGCCTCCTCGTGGCGAGGAGATGCCTGGCAGGCCGTAATCTCTGGCGTCGAGGCCGATTCGTTCATGTACGTGATCGGGCAGTGCAGATTGCTGCTGGCCGGTATCGACAGTCCCAGACTCGACTTCACAGACAGAATGCCCCGCAGCCCCTCGGGGGAACGCTTCGATTGCATCCTCTCGGCACCACCGTGGAGCGATTCGCACTTGCTGGAGGACGCGTACCTGAAGCATGTGATGGAACACTTGAGTCCGGGTGGACGTTCCGTGGTCGCGCTGCCGGAGGGGCTGCTGTTCCGCGCCGAATCATCGGACCTGAGAAAGGCGCTGCTGTCGGACTATCGCGTGGACGGCATTGTGTCGTTGCCTGCCGGCGCATTCGAACCGTACACGAGCATTCCCGTGAGCCTGGTCCTGTTCTCCTGCGCCGAGCCACGCTCGGCCGTACGGTTCGCGAGCGTCTCGCCGATGGCCTGGGACGCCATCGGGCCGGGCGGCTCCCCTGAACGTGACGATAGCCGGAGCAGGAACCACGGCTTCGTCCACGAGCCCGATTTCGAGAGCGAAGTTGCTACCGTCATCGTGTCCGACGGAAGCGGGGCGCCTCTCTGGCGTTTCTCCCGCCGCGCATTGTTCCGGGACATCTCCGGTCTCATCGCCCATCGTCGCGAAATGTCCGCGGGTGCGGTCTCTCCAGGCGTCGAGGTGTGGGAAGTCCCGTTAAGCGAGTTAGCCCTGCGCGACCATGAGCTTGTCCCCAAGAAGTCGGGGAGCAAGATGCTGGACTCCGAGATCGAGCGGCTCGTGGGCGCGGAACCTTCACTGAAGGTCGAACGCCTGGAACGCGTTGCGGAGGTGTACGGGGGACTCCCGTACGATGGAGGCGTCACGACCGAACGCCGTGACCGGGGAGACATCGTGGCGGGCCTACTCCGAGCCGGCGACCTGATCGACGAAGGCACAATGATCCGGCCACCGTCCCTGTTTCTCACCAGCGCGGGAAAGGCGCGCACGCAGGAGAGAGACTTCCTCCGCCCCGGCGATCTGGTGATCACCACCGCGGGTACGGTGGGCAGGATCGGCTTCATTGAGGATGTCAAGGGTACGGTTGGCGTGCTGGCCGCCGCGAACATCACGCTGGTCCGCGCCCGTGAGGGAATCAAGCCGCAGTTCCTGGCCGCCCTGTTGCGGTCGCCGGCCTACCGTAACTGGTTGTCCGGCCATGCCACCGGCACGGCGTTTCGCCACCTGTCGCTTCTCGTGCTCCGCGCGCTGAAAATCCCGATACCGCCTAAGCCGGAGCAGGAGGCCATGCTCGCAGAACTCGCCGGGACACGCGCGGACGCGCTTGCCGTCCTCTACCGCCTACTGTCCGGGACGGCGAGCAATCCGGTAGCGGCCTGGCTGGAGACACCCCTGGCCGCGGAGTTGGCGGCTGGAGGAGCCGTCGGCGGCTCCGGCGGCATGGACAGGCTTGTCGAGGCAGCGAAAGGACTTCGCGGCATCGCTGTGCCCACCAGGGTACGAACCGTTACGTTCGGTGACGATGATATGTCCATCTGCTTGTGGCTGGAAGCGGCGAAGGATGCTGCCGCCGCCCTGGACGACATCGTCTCGATTCCTTCCGGCTCCGGACGCTTAGCGATTCTCCAATTCGCCCTGACCCGGTTCCACAAGGCTCTTGGGGCCCTCGGCGAAGCAGAAGGACGCACCATCGAACGCCTGCGCTCGTTCACCCAAGCCATGACGGAACTCGCGGAAAGGGAGATCCACACCATGCAGCGCGCCATCACCCTCGACATCGGCGTGGACGCGGCCGACATGGTCGTCGGGGTCACCAGCGAGGTGCGGCTTTGGGTGACCAATGCTTCGGACGTTCCGTTGCGCAACGTGCGCGTCACTGCGCGACCGCCGGACGGAGCGGACGCAACCGGCGAGTTCTCCTATCTGGCCGACGGCGAGACTCGGGACCTCGCGTTTGCCGTCCGGGCACAGGATGCAACGCACCCGTTACCCATTGCCGTATCGTGGCGAGGGCACCGGCTCGATGGGACCCCCGTACAAAGCACAAGCCACGTCTCCCTACCGGTGCGCGCGGCCGGTGAGACCGTGGTGCAGGGCGACCTGGGCGCCAGTCCATACATCGTCGGAAGCCCGGTGGACCGGCGGGAGATGTTTTTCGGCCGCGACGACGTCATGCAACAGATCGAGCGCCAACTCGGGGACAGTGACCACGCAAACGTGATACTGCTCGAAGGCAACCGGCGCACGGGCAAGACTTCCATCCTGAGACAGATCGGAAAGACGGGTAGCCTCGGCGGCTGGATCCCGGTCTACTGCTCGCTGCAGGACGCCGAAAGCGTCGCCACGGAGGATTGCTTCAGGCTGCTTGCACGCTGTACCGGCTGGTCGCTCTACGATGCCGGCGTGGAGACATGGTTTCCCGGCCTGCCGGCTCGCGACCCGGGCAAGCAGTTCAAATTGGCCTTTCGCTCCGCGCTGGCGCAAGCCTTCGTCGGCGGCAACGCCTTCGAGACTTTCCGGCTCTATCTCTCCGCGGCGGTCGAGGCCGCCGGCCCGCGCAGGGTGCTGCTGATGCTCGACGAATTCGACAAGCTCCAGGAGGGCATCGACGCCGGAATCACCAGTCCGCAGGTCCCCGAGAATATCCGTCATCTGTTGCAGCACCAGCCTGGTGTATGCGCGATCATCACCGGTTCGCGCCGGCTCAAGCGGCTACGCGAGGAATACTGGTCGGCGCTGTTCGGTCTGGGCTATCGAGTAGGCATCAGCGCATTGACCGAGGGCGACGCCCGGAGACTCGTCGCTGAACCGGTTGCAGGCCGGCTGGAATACCTGCCGCGCGCGCGCGACCGCGTGGTGGAATTGTGCGCCGGCCACCCGTTTCTCATCCAGTCGCTCTGCAGCCGGGTGTTCGACCAGATGGCGGATGGGGACGACCGGACAGTCACACTGGATACAATCGATCAGGCGGCAACGGAGATGGTGCGTGACAACGAACACTTCCGTACCCTGTGGGACTACGCTGGCTGCGCACGCCGCAGACTCATCCTGGCGCTCTGCGACCGTTTGGCGGAAGGATCGGATCCGGTCAACCTCGGTCTGCTCCAAATGAAACTCCACGACAATGGATTGCCTCTTCGCCGTGAAGGCGAACTCGCCGACGACATCACCGAGCTTCGCGAGTTGGAGCTGCTCGAATTCGACAGCGCCAAACGCGGGGGTGTCTATCGACTAGCCGTGCCGTTGATGGCCAAGTGGCTGCTTGTGAACGTGGATTTCGACGACCTCGTCGCCCGGGCCAGAGACGAAGCAGAGATCCATCCGTGACAAACAACCCCTATCAGGTCTTCGGCGCTTCGATTCCTCCCATGCTGGGACGAGCGTCGCTCATGCAGCACATCGAGAGCCACTTGCTGAAGCCGTCGCCCGATCACGTGTCGGTGGTGGGACCTGCGCACTACGGGAAGTCCGTGCTGCTGCGCCACCTTGCGGATGCCCACCACTCGGGATCGAGCCACTACCTTACTACCGCGCACATTCACCTCCGCCACGACATCCCGGCATCTGACAGCGCATTCAAGCAGCGTTTCGCGGAAGCGGTCAGGGAAGCATTGCAGGCGGCCGGCTCCGACCTCTCCGACTGGGTCGATGTCGAGGACGAGAACATTCATGAGTTGCTGGGCCTTGTCTTTGATGAACTCGAAGGCAAGCGCGTGCGCCTGCTCGTCGTGCTCGACGGCCTCGACTACGTTCTTGCCGCTACCGGCTTGACACGCAACCTGTGGGATCAGCTCCGCGTGCTGGCGCAGAAACCCAGTCTCAGACTGGTCACCGGGAGCCGGCGTCCGCTACGGGAACTGTGCAGGACCGAGGAATCCAGAACATCCGATTTCTGGGAGATATTCTACGACGAGCCGGTGCGTGTCGCCGTTCTCGGCGACGCCGACTGGCCCGCGTTCCTGCAACCGCTAAGGGACGGCGGCTGTGTGTTCGATGAGTCCGCGCGGAAGGAAATTGCCAACTGGACGGGAGGCGTACCGGTGCTCGTGTGCGCAGTCCTCCAGAAACTGTGGGAAGACCACCCGGGGGAGTCGATCTCCAAACTGGAGATCGACCGGGCTGCCAATACGATGCTGGACGGACGACGCGAAGTCCTCGCCACCCTGTGGGAGGACTGCAATCACGAATTGCATGCCGATCTTGGTGTGCTGAGTGCCCGTGACATACCCTGCGCGGACCTATCCGACAGCCGGCGCCGTACGGTGGAGGAGCGAGGATTCGGCCGCGTGTCGAGCAACCGCTTGCGCGGTTCCTGCCGCCTTATGCAGCGCTACGCAAAGGAGCAGGCACCGGCCCTGGCCGACCTGAACCGCCTCTTCGGTACCGCCTCCGGCTTTGAAACGCACATTCGGTCCTTGCTGGAGTTGCGCCTTATTCAGATAAAGAGACCACATTGGGACGAGGAACTACATGCGTCCGTCAGCAACGCCGTCCGCGCCGTCTCACCCGCACCGGAACAGGCTCTTACCTGGGTCAGGAGCATCGCCAACCGCGTGCTGACGCTCATCTGGCAAGCCGAGCTTCCGCCCGACCGGACGCTTCCCGCGGAATGGCTTGATGAGTGGCGCAGCAACGGATTGGACCCTCGGGACGATAGAGGCAGGTTGCCTCGTGGGGCCGGTCCGCAGTGTCACATCCTTCGGCTCGTTACCGGGTCGGACCGTACACGCCGACAGAGCAAGTACGTCACCAAGACCACGTACCTTTTTGTGGACCACCTACAATCCGTCGGAGACTTCGGCCAACATCGATCCGACTTCCCAAATACGAAAGTAACCATCGGCTTCTCGGCCGCCGTCGTGCTCGCAGCCATCTCGTTGGTGGAAAGCCTGACAGGTGATCTTGAAGCTTGGCATTCGTAAAGGAACATGGTCGCTTTGCTCTAACTAACACCCCGTTTGTCAAAGACGTGACAACTTGTCTAAAGTGGGGTGTCCCCTCATCCGCGTCCGACGACTCCTGCACCCCATGAGCACACCCACAGCATCCGCCCCCCAGGCACCGCCCGCGTTCGCCGCGCTACGGAACCGTGACTTCGCATGGTTCTTCGTCGGCAACATGCTGTCGATGATGGCGGACAACATCGAGCACGTCATCAGCTACGGAATCATCTACCAACTGTTTCGGTCCGAAACTCTGCAGGGCTTCGCCGTCATCGGTCACTGGCTGCCGGCGCTGGCGTTTTCGTGGTACTTCGGCGCGCTCGCGGACCGCTTCGACTGCCGCCGGGTGATGGAGTGGGCTCAGCTGCTGTTCATCTCCGTGAGCCTCACCTGGGCCGTGCTGTTCTACACGGGCCGTCTCGAGATGTGGCACTCGGTCATCCTGCTGTTTCTCCACGGCCTGGCGGGCGCCCTGTGGAACCCGTCGCGCCAGCTCATGATCTACGACGTGGTGGGGCCGGAGACGCTCCAGAGCGGCATCCGGCTGCTGGCCACCGGGCGGCAGTTGGGGATCCTGTTCGGCCCCGCGGTA
>JAPOQB010000684.1 GCA_026710965.1 Deltaproteobacteria bacterium
AAGCCGCAACGCCGCGCGGGCGATGTTTGGACATGCAATCATAGGAACGTCTCCTGGAAGTCTGATTCTGAATCGCGCCAAGGGCGGTTTTGAACCCGCCCAGGCATCACGTTGCCCATCGGCCGAGGGCGACCGGCCTCGCGGCGCCGTTCCGCGCTCAGTAGTGATAGCCCTGGACGCGAAGGCGCGACACCCGCTTCGCGCCGGTCTCCGCGCGCGCGCCGGTGGAGCCGATGAGCCGCGCGGTGACGACCACGATCAGCTCGGTGGAGTTCGAGCGCGCGGTCTGCGCGCCGAACAACCGGCCCAGCATCGGGACGTCCTTGAGCGCCGGCACGCCGCCTTCCGTCGAATCGCTCTGGTTGCGGTAGAGCCCGGCGATGACGATGGATTCGCCGTTCCCGACCTCGATGGTCGTCTCCGCTCGCCGTACGTCGATGACCGGTATCTCGGTATCCAGTATCTTGAGCGAGTCGGTGGCCAGACGCTGGGACACTTCGGGGCGCACGGTCAGGGCGATCCGCTCGCGGTCGATCACCGTCGGCACGAAGTCGAGCAATACGCCGTATTTCTTGTAGGTGAAGGCAATCTGCCCATCCTCCACGCCGCTCGGCAACGGGTACTCGCCGCCCGAAAAAAAGCTCGCGGTCTCGCCCGAGACCGCAGTGATGTTGGGCCGGGCCAGCACGGTCGCGAGTCCCGCGGTGGCGAGCGCGTCGATCAGGCCGCGCACCGAATCGGAGCCGGCCGACCAGGATCCGAACAGCGCCGCGGCCTGCCCTTCGCGGGAAACGGTCCCCACCGGGACCCCCTGACCCACGGGGATCAGGCGTCCAACGCGGAAGCCGAACGTCGACTCGCCGAACCGGCTGAACGCTTCCCAATTGATGCCGAGGGACTCGCTCACGTTGCGCTGCACCTCGGCGATCTGCACTTCGAGGTTCACCTGCTGCGGGCTCGACACCGAGATGTGGTTGATCACCGCGGCCTTGTCGGGCAGGGCGGCCTTGGCCAACTCCAACGCCCGGTCAGCGGCTTCCGTCGACGCCACCACGCCGATCAATTCCAGCCCTCGGCGCCATTGACGGACTCGGACGTCGCGGAGGTCCGGGTCTCCTGACAGAGCCGACCGCACTGGCTCCAGGTCGAGGGTCACCGCCACCTGCCACTGTCCCACCACGGCGCCGTCGCTCGCCAGCGCCGCCACCGAGGTCCGGCCCGGGGCCTTGCCGAACACGAACAGCACCTGGGATGAGACCACTTGCACGTCCGCGACGGCTGGATCGGCGACGAACACCGAATCGACCGGCTGGCTGAGCCGCATCATCCGGCTCTGGCCTGCATGAACGGCCAATGCGGTGCCTCCGCGTGCGTCGTGGGCATAGCCGTTTCCGGCGGACACCGCGGCCAGCGCGAGCGAAAGGCCCAGCCGGCAGAGGAGGCGGGTGACGTTCTTCACCCGAAGACAATAAAAGCCACCAACCCGCAAACCGCCAACGAGTAACGAAGCCCGGGGGGCGGCGCAACGATGCCGCCGCCCCCCGCTTTTCTGCAAGCGCTGAAACATCAACCGAGCATCAATTAATCGTCAGTTTGCGCTGTGTCGATGTCCGTGTCCAGATTTGCGACATCGGTTGTTACACCCTGAATCAGGTCCACCACCTCGTTTTGAAACAGAGCCACCGCCGTTCCGACCCCAACGACGATCACCCCGACGATGATTGCGTACTCCATGGCGGCGACCGCCCGCGTGTCTCGCAGATACCGCCCCACACACCCGGCATAGTTCATGATCCTGTTCATCTCTCGTTCTCCTTTCCTTTTCCGTTCGTTGAACGGCAAACCTGTAATACGAAACACCTTCGCACCGACTCCGATCAATTGTCACATTCCGCTGACCACCTTGCCTCCTTCGGTTCGAACTCGCCCGGCGGCGCCCGGAGCCTGCGCCGCGGAAGTCCGGTCACGACGGCTCCTCCGGCATCCTCCCGCCGTGCACCGGAAGGACGCGATGCTGGTAGAAGAGCGTCGGGAACACGTTGTCCGCCAGCAACCCGCCGCCAAAGAACGCCCGCTCCAGCAGCTTGACGCAGACCTCGACGACGACCACCCTGTCGCCGGGCGCAATCCCGAGCGCCGTCAGCGCCGCCGTGTCGCCGGAGAGCCGGCCGCAGGACTCGCCGAGCTCCTCCGGGGGAGAGTCGGGGTCCTCGCCGACGGCGAACGTCCGGTTCCAGTGCACGACGGCCGGCGGCTCGGGTTCCTCCGGGGTCGCGCCGGACCGGCTCACCGCCGATACCACGAAAGCCGCCTCGGACGGCAGCGCGATCTCGTTGCGATACGAGAACCTGGCCAGGTCGTCGAGGAACGCCGCGCTCGGGGCCGTTTCCAGCGAGAGGTATCCGGCCATGGTGGTGGCCGCGCGCAACGCCACCGACCGCGCATCGACCATCCGGTGGAGGTCCATGCCGCCCACCGCGGTGGTGACGATGAGAATCGCGCCGAACACGAACTCGATGCTGACCGAGCCCCGTCCGTCGCGAATCCAGGACGAGAGGCCTGCAGAGAGGCGGGCCGTCGGATGATTCACCGGCGTGCTCATCAACCCCCTCTGCTGGTCACCTGGAGGCTTTCCGTCGGAGGCGGCGACAGGTCCACCACGCGTTCGTTTCGCGCCACCGCCAGGGCCTGAAAGGCGAGAGAGTCGGTCTCGTCGGCCTGGAGCCTCTCCCGCAGCCGCGCAAGCACCGTCTCCGGCGCATAGCGCAGGCGCACGACCACCATGTTGCCGGGGTCTCCGCCGAGCAGGCGGTTGCCGCCCGTGGACTCCGTGCCCTGCAACATCGTCGAGGGGTTGTCGTAGACCTTGACATCGACCTCCAGCAGGTCGGGATCGAGCCAGTCGTCCACCTCCTCCCGCACCGCCTTCCGGGCGCGCGCGAGCAGCTGCTCCCTGTCCGCCGCGGCCTGCATCTGCAACGAGTTGTCCCGCGCCACCGCCTGGGCCGCGCGATGCAGGATGTCGCCGATGAACAGCGTTTTCACGACCTCGAACACGCTGGCGGCGATGGCGACCGTGAAGCAGATGCAACAGACGCTCTCCAGGCTGACCGACGCCCGCGACGCGAGGCAGAAGCGTCGCAGGGCGTCCGCCGCCCGGCCCCATCCTTTACCAAACACTCCGATCATGGTCTTGTTCCGTGTGCCTCCGTTCTGCGTTGCACTTCACCAGACTAATAAGCACAAGCCGTGCCAAGTGACCGCAATACGGAACGTTCGTGCAATGTAGACGGAAAGTCGGATGGTTGCAGCGAGATGCGCGTGGAGACCGGAGTTCGGCAGCGTCGCAGTTTGCGACAGGTGTCGCAAACTGCGTTAGCCGTTTCAAGGCACTTCGAGCAGATCGTACTTCTTCATTTTCCGATACAGGGTGGCCCGGTTGATACCCAATGACCGGGCAGCCTGCGCGATGTTGTTGCCCGCGACCGCGAGCGCCTGGCTGAGGGCCTGGCGTTCCACTTCCACCAGCGGCAGCACCCTGGCCGGATCGCCGCTCGGGGAGGGGACCCCCGGCGACATGTGCGGCGGGAGGTTGTGCGCATGCAGCACGTCCGCGGTCTCCAGCACAACGGCGCGCTCGATGGCGTTCTCCAGCTCCCGGACATTGCCGGGCCAGTCATAGCTCAGCAGCACGCGCATCGTCGCGTTCGAGATGCCGCTGATGCGCCGGTTGGCGCGTTCGGCGTGTTTCTCCAGGAAATGCCTGGCCAGCAGCGGGATATCTTCGCGCCGTTGTCTCAACGGCGGAACGACGATGGGGAAGGCGGCGATGCGATAGAACAGATCTTCGCGGAACTCCCTCGCCTCGACGGCGGCCTCCAGGTCCTTGTTGGTCGCCGAGATCACCCGGACATCCACGGCGATGGTGGCTGTGGAGCCCACCCGCTGGATCTCCCGCTCTTGCAGCACCCGCAGCAGCTTGCCCTGCAGGGCCAGCGGCATGTCGCCGATCTCGTCGAGGAAGATCGTTCCTCCCGAGGCGCGCTCGAACGCCCCGATTCTCCGCCGGGCCGCCCCGGTAAAGGCTCCCCGTTCATGGCCGAACATCTCGCTTTCGATGAGCGTCTCCGGGACGGCGGCGCAATTGATGGCCAGAAACGGCCCGGCCTTCCGTGAGCTGTGGAAGTGGAACGACTTGGCCACCAGCTCCTTTCCGGTGCCGCTCTCGCCCCGTATGAGCACCGTGATCTCGCTTTCGGCGGCCCGGGTCATCAACATGTACACGTTCCGCATGGGATCGCTGTCGCCGACGATGCCTTCGAAGGAGTAGGCGGACTGCAACTCGGTGCGCAGCCGCAGGACCTCGGCCTTCATGCGCTCCATCTCCATTTCCTTCGACACGTCGCGGTACACGTAGAGGCTGCCGAGGGTCTCTCCCGCGCCGTCCCGCACCGGCATGACGATCCGGTAGAAGAGCCTCTGCTCCAGCACCCCGTCGCGCGGTTTCAGCTCCACGACGTCGTCCCTGTCCATCATCGTGAACCGCCCCTCGACGTCGGACGGGCGCGGCTCCCGGAACCGGTCGTCGACACGCGCCGAGAGCGCTTCCGCAGACATCGCCTTCAACTCCCCGTGGGGCAGTTCCAGCAGCCTCTCGTAGTCCCGGTTGGCGAACACCAGGCGCCCGTCGAGGTCGCACATGGCGATGGGCTCGCCGGTGGCGTTGATCACGGCATCGAGTCTCCGATGCTCGACGGCGACCTGCCTCCGCTTCTCCTCCAGCCTGCGCTCGATGTTCCACTT
>JAPOQB010000121.1 GCA_026710965.1 Deltaproteobacteria bacterium
CACATCGCCGTGCACCGCGGCACGGACGTGGACCAGCCGCGCAACCTCGCCAAGAGCGTGACCGTGGAATAGGGGGTCAGTCCCTGAAGCCCCTGGCCACCACGTAGAGCTCCGACGAGCCCTTGCGCGTGGCCGCCGACCGCACCCGCTGCACGTTTTCGAAAGCGCCCGACATCTCCTTGAGGAGGCCGGCGATGTCGGCCCCGGCGAAGGTCTTGAACAGGAACGCGCCGCGGGGTCTCAGCATCGACCGCGCGATGTCGAATGCCTTGCGGACAAGCGCCAGGGCGCGCTCGCGATCGGCGTCGCGGATCCCGGACAGACGCGGCGCCATGTCGGAGAGAACGCAGTCCACGGGCCCCTCCGCCAGCGCTCCAATGCGCTCCGCCGCATCCTGAGCCAGTACATCCAACTCGAACGTCCGCACCTGCCGCCCGGAAAGGGACTGTATGGGCTGCAGATCGAAGCCCAGCACCCGCCCCCGTGGTCCGGCCAGCTCGGCGGCCACCTGGAGCCATCCGCCCGGCGCCGCGCCCAGGTCCACCACCACCTGGCCGGCGCGGATCACGCGGAACCGCTGGTTGATCTCCGACAGCTTGTAGGCCGCCCGCGAACGATACCCCTCGCGCTTGGCCTTGCGGAAAAACCCGTCCTGAGGTCGATACGACATGATTCAGACCACCGATGGAATACCGTCGTCCTTCCGGAGCGCCCCAAGGGAACCAATATAGCCTCCCGCGGCCGGTTGACAAATATCCGCATCGACGGCCGACAGGGTCGACCTATATCAATACGCTAGTATTTCTGACCGAACGATATCTGAATGGCTATGCTTGGTGCGGCCCTGTCTTGACTTTTGATGCCGTATGATGTTACTCGCCCGGCATGATGTCAAAGCTCATCGGTAACGTTGTTGTTCCATCGTTGGCGGTGCTTGCCATGAGCTCCTTCCTGTGGCTAGGGCAGGCCAACGCGGTGGACCTGAGTTCGGGCGAGGTGGAGGCGAGCCTCGATACCACCCTCTCCTACGGTGTGGCCGTCCGCGTCGAGAAGCCGGACAAGGAGCTGACCTCGCAGATCAACGACAACGACGGGGCCCTCAACTACAAGCGCGGAATCATCAGCAACGCCCTCAAGTTCACCAGCGATCTCGACATTGGTTACAAGAACATGGGGCTGTTCCTTCGCGCCAGCGGTTTCTTCGACCAGGAGAACGAGAACGGCACACGGGAGTACACGCCGCTGACCGACGAAGCGAGGAGTCTGGTAGGGAAAGACCTGGACCTGCTTGACGCCTACGTGACCGCCAACCTCGACTTCGACGAGATTGCGGTGGACGTGCGGTTGGGCAAGCACGTGCTCAACTGGGGCGAGAGCACGTTTATCCAGAACGGCATCAACGCCGTCAATCCGTTCGACGTGAGCAAGCTCAGGGTTCCGGGAGCGGAACTGCGAGAGGCGTTGGTGGCGGTCCCCCTGGTATCGACGGTCGCGGAATTGCCCAACAACTTTTCCCTGGAGGCATTCTACCAACTCCAGTGGGACAAGACCGAGATCGACCCGCTGGGAACGTATTTCTCCACCACCGACTACGTGGGCCCCGGAGCGACGCACGCGTTCATCAATCACCCGACTCTCATAGCCGCGCTGGCGGCCACCGGCCGCAAGTTGGGGGATGACCCCGAACTCCTTGATGTGCAGCGTGCGCCGGACAGCAACCCCGACAACGCGCGGCAGGGAGGATTCGCGATTCGCTACCTGGCCGAAGGCCTGAACAACACCGAGTTTGGTTTCTACTTCATGAACTACCACAGCCGGCTGCCGACGGTCCGGGC
>JAPOQB010000686.1 GCA_026710965.1 Deltaproteobacteria bacterium
ACGAAGCGGAGTTGGAAGAGCGCCACAGAGCCGGATACCGAAAGAACCCGCCCGCCAAACAGGAGTTCGACATCCCGGAAAGGGATCACGCATGGGGTGACGATGCGTGGAAAGAGGAGTGATGCGTCGCGGTGAGATCCGGTGGTACCGATTCGCTCGCCCGGACAAGCGCAGACCTGTGCTCGTTCTCACGCGTGACTCGATCATTCCGAGCCTGGGCGAAGTGACGGTCGCTCCGGTCACCACGACCGTTCGCGGTATCCCGAGCGAGGTCGTACTGTCGGTCGACGATGGAATGCCTCGTGAATGCGCGGTGAACTGCGATCATTTGCAGACGGTTCCACGTGGTAGAGTCGGCGCGCTGGTCACGAGTCTCCCGGCCGAAAAAATGGAAAGGGTGGCAACGGCCGTGCGCTTTGCACTTGCCCTGGACTGACGCGTTCTCGCCAGTGGCTTACTCCAGGCCACTCCCGACACTTCTCGTCAAACCCTTCTGGACGAATCCAACCGGCAACAGAATCGCGCCGACCCGGTCAGCGGGTTACATGTCCTCTGCGGCTTTCATGGTTAGAAAAATTGAGCTAAAATACTGGATTTATTCCACTAAACACAAGCATGCACTTCTCGCCCTCCGTATAAAGATATAGAATCAGATTCACGTTGCCAGAGACCGATGGGGCGCGGCACTGGCCGTGTTCCACCAGCGCGAAAGCGAAAGTCCATCGCCGTCGGTCTGGAGTGCCACGTGGAGATTCGGATGAAGGAACGAGAAGCGGCACAACGGTCCTCTGAGGCCGAAGACGAGATCGACCGGGTTCTCGGGGAGAGGTGCGAGTTTCGGAGGCTGAGCCAGGAGGAGGCCGGTCGGCTCACCGAAGAAGAGATTGGCCGACTCGAAGAGGCCTACGATGTTGCTCGGGCGCGAGAGATCGTGAAGGCTGTCCGGGAGGGACGTATGGAGGTGGTCAGCGGTCAGGAACTCAAGGAGGAATTGGACCGAATTTGTGGACGGGAGTCAGGTCGCGAAGACATTTGACGCTATGAAAATCCGAATTCATCGAGGCACGGAGGAGATCGGCGGTACCTGCATCGAGATGGAAGCGCAGGGGAAGCGCATCGCGCTCGACGTCGGCTTGCCGCTCGACGCGCCGGCCGACGTGGATGCGCACAAGAGCCTGCTGCCGCAGGTTCCGGGTTTCCGGGAACCGGACGACAGCCTGCTCGGGGTTCTCATCTCGCATCCCCACATGGACCACTACGGCTTGGCCCGGTACGTCCACCCGGAGGTTCCCGTCTACATCGGCCAAGGTGCGCACAACGTGATGAAGGCGGCGAGCGCCTACGTTCCCAACGGGACTGCATTCACCGACCCCAACTTCATCGCCCACCGGACACCCATCGAGATTGGTCCGTTTCGCGTCACGCCGTATCTGGTGGACCACAGCGCGTTCGATGCCTACCATCTCCTGGTCGCGGCGGACGGTAAGCGGGTGTTCTACTCCGGCGATTTCCGTGCCCACGGCCGCAAATCGAAGTTGTTCGAATTCATGGTTGCTCGCCCGCCGGAGAACATCGACGTCCTCATGATGGAGGGAACCACCATCGGGCGGACTGGAACAGATGAAGGGTTCGCCACCGAGGACGACCTTGAGACGGAGTTCGTCCAGGCCTTCAAGGAAACCAAGGGCCTCCACTTCGTCTGGACCTCCTCGCAGAACATCGACCGTCTGGTCACGATCTTCCGCGCCGCCAAACGAACCGGCCGCGTGCTTCTTATCGACCTCTACACCGCGGTTGTGCTGGAGGCGACGGGCCGGGATCGCATCCCGCAAGCAAACTGGGACGAGGTGAGCGTCTACATTCCCCACGCCCAACGTGTCGCCATCAAGAACAGGGGATTGTTTGCCGACCGTGACAGGCACAACGAGTATCGGGTTTTCGACAGGAATCTCCCAAGGCTTGCCAAACGGGCAGTCATGCTGTTTCGCCCCATGGCGATGAGTGACTATGGCGTCCAGGCGGTGTTGGAAGGGGCAGGATTCACCTATTCGATGTGGGATGGGTATCTGAAGGAGAAGAGTTCCCTCAGGGTCTTGAAATGGCTCGAACGGCACGGCATTCCCCGGCGTACCATCCACACCTCCGGTCACGCCTCCGTTGCCGACCTCAAGCGCCTCGCCGCCGCGCTTGCGCCGAGCACCCTCGTGCCGATCCACTCTTTTGAGACCAGCCGATTTGGAGAGTTCTTCGGTAATGTCATCCAACGAAGCGATGGCGAGTGGTGGGAAGTTTGAAACAAATCCACGACACGAAAGGGTACTGCGATGCAAAATGCGAAAGTCTGCTACGAGCGTGCGCCTTCGGACGAGCTACGCAAGTTGCTCATGCCAGGATGCCTTCTCGCTCCGCTCATCGAACTCATAGACAGGCAGATCGGCGATCTCAAGTTGGATGTACATTTTCGCTCCGATGATTGCATCCATGTTTATCTTGGGTTAACGGCCGTAGTGAAGCTTAGGCTGCGTAAGAGAGGAGGCCTGACGGTAACAGCGGACAAGTATTACCGTGACTGCGCACGCGACCCACAGTTCTTTCGCAGGGTTTGGAGTGACGCTGATCCAGCCTTCGGAAAGGCACTCGACGACTATTTGAAACACTTGCAGGATAAGAATATCGTTCATCCACGACATACCAGAAAGGAGGGTACTGTCCAACTAAGTTGGTCCAGAGTGACTCAACCTTGGACACCCTTCGATCGGGAAGCACGTCTCAAGTACGAATCGCTAAAACACCGCGACGAAACGATGAAGACATTTGGGGGGGTGAACGATGCATTCGATGAACTTGAACTGATTGCCAAGAGCGCGAAGACGCGGTGGGCTAGGCTAAAGAAGACGGGAGCAAAGGTGGATCAACTCGCGGTTGATTCAGACGGCCGCCTAGTACTTATTGAGCTCAAGTCGGGGAGCACCGGGGAGTACTATGTACCGTTCCAGCTTCTCCAATATGTTTGGGAGTGGCATAATGCGCTCGATACCTCACCGAAACTGTGGGAAAAACTACAGACGTTGCTGAAAGCGCGAGAAAACGTCGGCCTTATACCGAAACTCAAGCCTTCACTTACCAGGGCCAAGGGTATCCGCGCGGCTGTTTGCTTCGGCCCCGACAAGCGTACCGAAACGGTCAAAGAACGCTATCTTACTGTCTTGGACATCGTAAACAAGCGTCGGCATCTGCCAGCCGGTGTTCAAGCTATCGAAACATGGACGCTTAACAAGCATCACGAGCCGGAGAAGTTGTAGACCCCCCCTCCCTGGCTAGTTTTGGCCCTGTTTGTACAGATAGGGTATTCACCTGACATCGGCTGCTCCTGGTCGGGAGTATTCCCCTGAGCGACCCGTAGCGCGCCGTGGGTTGGATGATCGAGGGCATGGGCATTCTGGTAGTTGCTCGGATCTCGTAGAACTGCTGGCGTGAGTAGCCCATGATGCGTCACGGCCGGCGTCCTCGTCACTTGCCGTCGGGCGCTGAAGGTCGGACTGTCAGGTGATTGCCGTCTCAATACAGTCGGTTCGAAGGATGGACGGAACGACGTGAATGGCAAGTATCTGCACGGGTTACTAGAGGTGGAGATCGTTGGAAGGTCATGGATGCAGTGCCTTCAGATCGTGATCCTGATGCCTCCGTGCAACGCCGCTCGGCGCACGTCCGCCAGCAGGGTATCGTCGTCGTCTTGACGTCGCCTCGATACGGCGAAGTCTGTCTCTGTCAGCCGGTCGCCGGCATTGAACTGAGCGCTGCGCCAGGCAACCCAATGTATACGGTGCAACCATGAGCCTGCTGGCAGCCCCTCGAGCGGCGGGATGGGCGAGAGCCGACGTGGAGGATCCGGAATGGAGAACTCCACGAATCAACCAAGGTTGTCGGATGCAAGATCGGCCGCGGCCGCGAGCACGCCGCTGATATCGTGCAAAGCGTCCTGGGGCGCCGCGTCGTTTTCGATCCACCCGTTCTTGGAGGTGAACCAGAAGGCGATCTGCCAGGGTGACATGGATTCGGGGAGCGCGGCGAGAACTCTTGCGATCTCGGGCCGTGGCCGTCCGTCCCTGAACTGGAACGCCGGATAGTGATCGGCCCTTCCGACAGGGACGCCGAAGATCTTGCCTTGCCTCTTCCAGCGCGATGCGGGTTCGGAGGGGTTTCGGGTTTTCAGTCCGGATGCTTCTCTTATCTGCCCGCTGGTGAGGGTTTTGTGTTGTTCGAGGTACTGCTTTCGCAGCAGTGCGTTGTCGATTTCGTGTGTGTCCATGTGCATCGCGATATCCGATCATCTCCCGCCGCCCCCACGGCTCCTCCCCGCCGCCGCAATCATCGTAAACACCAACGCGCTCAGCCCCAGGCACGCCGCCGTGACGTAGGCGTAGCCGTAGCCCTCCATGAACGCTCCCAGCAGCAGGGGGTTGTCCGCCACGTTCAACGCGGCGAAGTCCTGGGGCCCGGAGTCGTTGGTGACCGCGGCAAGCCGCATGCCGACGAAGGCGGTGGCGATGGCGGTGCCGAGGGAACGGCCGACGCTGCGGATGATGGAAATGACGGACGAGGCGATTCCCAACCGTTCGTGCGGGACGGAGCCGATGAGGCCGTGGTTGTTGGGGGTCTGGAAGAGGCCGAGGCCGACGCCGAGGAGGGCCAGCCGCGGCACGATCTCGGCCGGGCCGGAATCCGGACCCAGGTGGCTCATGGCGTACATGGCCAGGGCGATGACGGCGGCGCCCGCGGCCGCGGGCGGGGTGGACCCGACGCGGTCGGTGAGCCAGCCGGCCGAAGGCGACACCACCATGAGCACGAGCGCCGTGGCGGTCATCAGGCTGCCCGCCTCCAGCGGGTCCATGCGCAGCACGAGCTGGAGCAGGAACGGCATCATCAACTCGTTGGTGCTCAGGGCCACGAAGGTGGAAAGGCGCGCGAGGTTGCCGACGGCGAAGGGCACGATCCGGAGCAAGCCGAGATCGAGGATGGGGTAGGGGAAGGTGGCCTCCCGCCAGATGAACAAGGCCGCGAAGAGCGCGCTCAACACGAAACCCCAGTAGCCCAGGCCGCCCCGCGTGATGCCCAGCAGCAGGAACGTCAACGCCACCGCGAATAGTCCGGCGCCGGCGAAGTCGAAGGGTTCCCGCTTCGCTTGCGCACCGGACCCCCGGTCGTCCAACAGGAGAAAGCGGGCGGCGGCGAGGCCGATGAACGACAGGGTGCCGGAAATGAAGAAGATGTAGCGCCACCCCAGGGTGAAGGTGATGACCCCGCCGACCACGGGGCCCAGGGTGAAGCCGATGGCGGAAACCAGGCCGCCGGACAGGCCCATGGCGCGGCCGCGGTCGGGGCCGGTGAACAGGGAGCCGGTCAGGGCGAAGGTGTTGGTCATCATCAGGGCGGCGCCCACCGCCTGTCCCACGCGGCAGGCCATCAGTTGCGCGGGCCCCTGGGACAGTCCGGCCACCAGCGAGGCCACGCCGTAGACCAGGAAGCCCGCGGAGAAGGTGAGCTTGCGCCCGAGCAGATCGGACAGCCTGCCGCAGGGCAGGTAGAGCGCTCCCGTCACCAGCGCGTAGACGAAGACGATCCAGCCGGCGAAAGTGATATCGGTGCGGAACTCGGTTATGATGACCGGCAGGCTTATGGTAAGCATGCCGACATCCGTGGTGGCGATGAAAACGGAGATCACGACCACCCACAGAGCCCACCAACGGTGGTTGGGGCCGAAGATGCGGTTGTCGATGAAGTCTCTGAGCCAGGGTGTCATGGTTCGCGCACTGGGGACGGGAGTGAACTCGTCCCATTCTTCTTAGCGGCTTCTCGGTCGGCACGAAAACGATTGGAAGGATTCGCGGGCCCGAGGCGTTCCGGGCGGGGTCCCGGCAGGAGGTCAGGGGAATGGCCATTCGATCCGGCAAGAACTACATCGAGTCGCTGCGCGACGGCCGCGAGGTGTGGCACGCGGGGAAGCGCATCGAGGACGTGACCACGCACCCGGGCTTCACCGGCAGCATCAAGACCCTGGCGGACCTGTACGACCGGCAGGCCTCGGCGGAGGACGGCGACACCATGAGCGTCGCGCGGGACGGCGGCCGCATCTCCTACAGCTACCTGCCGCCGGTGAACGCGGAAGAGCTCCTGGCCAAGCGCGGCAACATCGAGCTGTGGTCCCGGGAGACCTTCGGCCAGATGGGACGGTACCCGGAGTTCTGCGCGGAGTTGGTGGTGGGCCTGCTGGACATTGCCGACACGTTGGCGTCCCACGACCCGCGCTGGGGCGAGAACGCCCGGGAGTACTACCGTCACTGCATCGCCGGCGACCTGTGTCTGACCCATGCCTTGCAGGATCAGTTCTACGACCATTCGAAGCGGGTGAGCGAGCAGCCTGATCCGGACCTGGTCCTCCACGTGGTCCGGGAGACCTCGGAGGGGCCGGTGGTCCGCGGCCTCCGGAACCTCGCGACCCTGGCGCCCCTGTCCGACGAGGCCCTGGTGTATCCCAACCGGCCGCGGGACCCGGACGAGCCGGACTACGCCCTGGCCTTCGCCATTCCCATGAACGCCCCCGGACTGAAGATCATTTGCCGGGACCTGTACGCCGAGCACGCCGACCCGGAGCGCTTTCCGCTCACCGCGCGCTTCGATGAGGTGGACGCCACGCTCATCTTCGACGATGTTCTGGTGCCGTGGAACCGGGTCTTCGCCTACCGTAAGCCCGAGCTCGTGGCCGGCTTTCACCGGAGCATCCAGACCTGGGCCGCCTATGCCACCCTGGTCCGCCTCATCATCAAGATCGAGACGTTCCTTGCGGTGGCCCAGCTCCTGACGGAATGGTCCGGCCGGCAGAAGAACCCCAACTCGCAACTCCGGCTGGCCGCGTTCGTGCAGGACCTGGAGATCCTGCGGGACTGCGTGGAGATGGGAGAGGCCCGGGCGTACCGGACAAACGGGGGCTTCTGGGCGCCGCGCCTCACCCCGGCCTACCGGGTGCACAGCATCGAGGCGTCGGACCGGGCCGAGGGCAACATGGAGAGCCTGCTGACCAGCTCGCTGGTGCTCACCGGCGGTGGTTCGGACCTGGCCAGCGGGGAGCTGGGGCCGCTGGTGGACCGCTACTTTCGCGGCTGCGCCCCCAGCACCCGGGAGCACCTGAGGCTGCTGGCGGTGGCGGCGGATCTGGTCATGACGCCCTTCGGCAAGCGCGGGCAACTCTACGAGCGGCTTCAGAGCGGCGACCCGGACAACCAGCGGCGGCGCGCCTACGCGCAGTTCCAGGAGCGAGAAGGCGCCGAGCGGATGCTGGCGTTCATCAACAAGGAGTGGTGACGCGGCCGAGGGCGGCGACGCCGTTCAGCGCATGGTGAACCACGACCCGAACCGGGTGCGGACTGTTCTCAGGCGTGCCCGGTCGGTTGCGGAGATGAGCTCCTTCCGGGGCGGCATCGGCAGCACGGCCAGCCGGACCGCGGCGCTGGCGTTCCGCCCGAAACCCACCGACGTCCTCATCGCCACCTTCCCCAAGTGCGGCACCACCTGGCTGCAACAGATCGTCCACGGGCTCAGGACCCGGGGCTCCATGGACTTCGAGGAGATCACCCTGGTGGTGCCGTGGCTCGAGCTCGCGCTGGACCTCGGCATCGACCCCGGTGCTCCTCAGGTTGCGGAGCCGCGGGCCTTCAAGAGCCACCTGAGCTGGTACGATGTTCCCAAGGGAGGCCGTTACATCACCATGGTCCGGGACCCCGGGGACGTGCTGGTGTCCCTGTACCACTTCCACGAGGGCTGGCGTTTCGAGGCCGGGGCCATCACTCTGGAGGACTATTCCCGGAATTTCTTTCTGGCGCCGGAGCGGGACCGCGGCTACTGGAAACACGTGGCCTCGTGGTGGCCACAACGCGGCCGCGAGGACGTGTTGATGCTGAGCTACGAGTCGGCCCTGGCGGACGTGCCCGGAACGGTGCGGCGCATCGCCGGGTTCATTGGCTGTCCACTTGACGATGAGCTGTTGGAGATCGTGGTCCGCCAATCCTCCATTGGATTCATGAAGGCGCACGGAACCCGGTTCGACGATCACGTGTTGCGCGCCGCGCGAAATGCCGCCAACGGCCTGCCGCCCGGAGGCGCATCGTCCAAGTTGAGGAGCGGCCGGGTGGGCGACCACGTGGACAGGCTGCCGATGGACGTGCGGGCAGCTCTGGACGGCATCTGGCGCGAGGCGATGGAGAGCCGTTTCGGACTCGCTTCCTACTCCGAGATGGTGGCCGCCCTCGGCCCCGCCGATGGCTCGCTGGCCATTGGTTAGGGAAGCTCTGATTCATTGCGCCGAGCAAGGTGGCGCCCTTCGACTTCGCTCGCCTGCGGCTCGCTACGCTCAGGACGAACGGTTTTGGGACTCTCTTCCGGTTCGCCCTATCTTCCTGATGTCCCCTGCCTTCAGTGCTTTCCGTGGCCGCCCGGGCTGGTCAGGATTCGGTGCAGGTCGGCTTGCGTGTAAACCTCGCGGGCGAATTCGAAGGTGCCCGGTCCACGCAACTCATCGGCGGCCTGCCGCACCACCGACATCGCCGCCTTGGCAAGGTTGCTGCCGACGGTCACCCGCCTGACGCCCAGATCGCGAAGCTTCGGAACCGGCGGAGTGTTCGCGCCGGCCAGCACGTTCATCGGCCCGTCGATGGCGGCGGCCAGCCGGCCGATCAGC